>DAOUGZ010000235.1:0-1716 GCA_034428955.1 Anaerolineae bacterium
GAGCCACGCCAAAGAAGTCAAGAACCTGGACCTTATCGCGTAACACGTCAAGCGTCAAACGGCATATGTCACCCTCTCTCTCGCCCAAGGCCCGCGCGGCCTGGCTTCGGGCGGGCCTTGACGAGAGTCGGGGGGCCTTTCCGCAGCAAGCGAGCGGTATTTCCGTTGACTGATACACACGTATCGGTTACAATATACACATGGGCACGCGTTATCACAGCGTGAAGGGAGATGCCGCATGCGCACAAATATTGTGATCGATGACAAGCTGATGAAGGAGGCGATGGAGTCGAGCGGCCTGCCGACCAAGCGGGCAACGGTCGAGGCGGCGCTCAGGCTGTTGATCCAGATCAAATCCCAGGCCGAGATTCGCCGTCTGCGTGGCAAGGTCCACTGGGAGGGTGATCTCGATGAGATGCGCTCCAGCCGCGTCAAGGCCGGCTAGCGATGGTCATCGTCGATACAACCGTCTGGATCGATTATCTGAACGGGGCACGTTCTCCACAGACGCGATGGCTCGACGCGCAGTTGGAGCAACAGCGCCTGGGGCTGACGGACCTCATCCTCTGTGAGGTATTGCAGGGCATCCATGATGAGCGCCAGGCCAAGGAGACCTGGCACGCCCTGCGCCGTTTCGAGATCGCGGCCACTGGCGGAGAAGACTTGGCCGTGGCCGCCGCCGAGAACTATCGCCAGTTGCGCGCGCAGGGCCGCACGGTGCGCAAGACGATCGATTGCCTCATTGCTACCTTTTGTCTGGAGCGTGGGCATTCACTACTGCACAACGATCGTGACTATGATGCCTTTGAGGAGCACCTGGGGCTGAGCGTGGTGCATCCTTCGGAGGCATCTGTCACTTGACAGTACGCAGGTTATGCCCAAGCCATAGCCAGTGCTGATGGTCGACACGGCTCGCCCGCTCGCCGGCCACCAAAAGGAGCCTCGCGGTGGAAAACCCAATGCACTATGCCGGGCTGCGGGATCGCTTCCTGGCCCTCCTGATCGATATCCTGGCGCTGGGCGCTCTCTTTTTCCCCATCACACGGATCGTCAAGGGCGTGTGGCTCATGAGCGCCGCCGACCACCGCTGGGTCAACGGCCTGTTCATCACCGATCCGCTGTGCGTGGCGTTCCTGGTGGCCATGTTTCTCTATTTCGCCCTGCTGGAGGGGCTTGTGGGCGCGACGCTGGGCAAACGGCTCGCCGGCCTGCGCGTGGTTGTCAAGGGCGGTGGGAGGCCCGGCCTATGGGCGGGCCTGCTGAGGAATGCCCTGCGTTTGGTGGATGGGCTGCCCTGCCTGAGCATCCTGGGGGTTGTTTTGATACTCCGCTCGCCGGAGCGGGCGCGGGTTGGTGACCGCCTGGCGGGCACGCGGGTGGTACGGGTTGTCCGGCGTGGCGGGGTTGCACACGATCGGAGCGTTTGATGAGACGTCGTTGGGCTATCTACCTCGTGGTGGGCGTCCTGTTTGGGGTCGCCGACTTTTACTACCTCGGTTTTCTCTACAACGTACCCTGGCAGCGGATCTTTGGCAGTAGCCCCGCCGGGGAAAGGCTGATGCCCTGGGTCGTGTCCGGGCTCTTGAACGTCGGCATCTGGCTGGTGCCGGTGATTCCCATTGCTCTGTACGAGGCGCGCTTTTCCCGCTCGCGATGGCGCCCCGCTGTGGCCGGCATCGCGGTGTGGTGCGCCGCCGTCGTTGCCTACTACCTGGC
>DAOUGZ010000236.1:0-4721 GCA_034428955.1 Anaerolineae bacterium
CTGCTGGGCTTTGCCCTGCACCTGCGCGGCATCCGGCGCATGCCCGGGCACACGCGCAACCTCACTTTCAACGTCATCGCCGGCCCGCCGCTCTTTGCCCCGCTGCTTTTCGCCGTGGCCGGCCTGCTCGGCCTGACGGCGGCGCTCTGGCAGAGGGAAGACCCATGAACGGTGAGGAACGGAGGCTGCCGGAGCGCTACCCGGGGCTGGACATCCTCAGCCAACAAGACCACTGGGACCCGGCCACCCGCCGGCTGATCCTGGACCGGGTCTACAACATCCCGCCCATCCGCTTCTTCCGGCCAGACGAGGTGGAGACACTACAGGCCCTGGCCGATACCATCCTCCCGCAGGACGACCGGCCGGCGGAGCGGCGCGTCCCGATCGTACCCTATATCGACGAGACGGTCTATGAGGATAGAATCCCCGGCTACCGCATCGAGGGCATGCCGGACGGGCGCACGGCCTGGCGCTGGGGCCTGGAGGGGGTTGAGCAGACGACCCGGGCATTGTTCCCAGGGCGCCGCTTTGCTGGCCTGAACGCCGGCGAGCGGCGGACTGTGGTCGCGCGCCTGTGGCAGCCCGATCCGCCGGGCGAGGTGTGGCAGCGCCTGCCCGTGCGGCACTTTTGCGTCGGCGTGCTGACGGGGGCGATCATCGACGCCTACTACTCGCACCCCACCGCCTGGAACGAGATCGGCTACGGCGGGCCGGCCTACCCGCGCGGCTACTATGCCCTCAACGAGGGCGCGCGCGAGCATTGGGAGGTGGATGAGCGGCGATGAGGCTGCACGTCAACTTGAGCCCCAACTGGGTGCTCGATGAAGAGATGCGCGAGTATCCGCTCTCCGCACCGGTCGATGTCTGCATCATCGGCACGGGCGCGGCGGGCAGCGTGGCGGCCCAACGGCTGGCCCGCTATGGGTTCTCGGTGGTGGCGCTGGAGGCCGGTGACTGGCCGGACTCGGAGGAGTATATGGTCAGTGACGAGATCGGCGCCCGCCGCCTCTACTGGATGGACCTGCGCATCAGCGGCGGTAGCTGGCCCCTGGCGCTGGGCGAGAACAACAGCGGCAAGACGGTGGGCGGCGGCACGGTGCCCTACTCGGCCTTTTGCCCGCGCTTTCATCCCTCGGATTTCCGGGTGCGCTCCCTGGACGGCGTCGCCGTCGACTGGCCGCTGAGCTACGAGGAGCTCGAGCCCTATTATGTGCAGATGGAGCGCGAGTACCCCGTCTGCGGGCCCGCCTACTTTCCCTGGGGCAAGCCCCACGGCTACCCCTATGCGCCCCTGCAGACGAGCACCCACGGCCACAAGCTGATCGAAGGCTGCCTGACGCTGGGCATACCGGTCGTGGCCGGGGGGCCGTTGGGCATCAACGCCGGCGCCTTTGGCAAGCGTCCGCGGTGCATCTTTCGCGGCGAGTGTCACTTTGGCTGCAAGGTCGGCGCCAAGCACTCTACCTTTGTCAGCCACATCCCTGATGCCGTCAAGTGCGGGGCCGAAATCCGCACCCGCTGCCTGGCTTTCGAGATACCGGTAGACGGCGATGGCCGGGCTACCGGCGTGCGCTACTACCGCGACCTCCCCGATGGCTCCTTCCGCGAAGAGTTCCAACGGGCGCGGCTGGTCGTCGTTGCCGGCTATGCCATCGAGACGCCCCGCCTGCTCCTCAACTCCAAGTCCGGCCGCTTTCCCAACGGCCTCGCCAACTCGAGCGGGCTGGTGGGCAAGTATCTGATGACCCAGGGGGCGCAGGTCACCGTCGGCCGCTACGAGGAGATGATCCGCCAGTACAAGGGACCGCCCGCTCAGGCCGAAACGGAAGCGTTCTACGAGACGGACCCGGCGCGCGGCTTTGTGCGCGGCTTCTCCCTCCAGACCATCAACCCGCTGCCCATCTACTTTGCCAAGCTCCTGGCGCTGCACAAGCACCTCTGGGGCTGGGAGCTGCGGGAAGAGATGCTGGAGTATAACCACTATGCCGCTTTCGGCCTGCTCTGCGAGTTCCTCCCCGACGAGCGCAACTATGTGGCCCTGGCCGAGGAAAAGGACCGCTACGGCCTGCCGGTGGCCTATGTGCACTATAACATCTTTGACAACGACAAAAAGCTGATGGACTGGGCCGTGCGCAAGTCGCTGGAGGTTCACGAGGCGGCGGGGGCCCGCGAAACCTTTGTCGCCGACGACAGCGCCCACGTCATCGGCACCTGCCGCATGGGCTTTACCCCGCAGGATTCGGTCGTCGACCGTTGGTGCCGCTCCTGGGATGTGCCCAACCTGTTCATCCCCGACGGCAGTTGCCTGCCCACGCAGGGCGCGGCCAACCCGGCCCTCACCATCTCGGCGCTGGCCGCCCGCACGGCGGACTATATCCGCGAAGCGGCCAGGCGAAGGGAGCTGTAGGCGATGCGCGCGAGAGCCGGGCTGCGGGGTGGCCTCTCCCTGGCGCTTTTGCTCGCCGGCGCGCTGGCGGTGCTCGCCGCTCGCTTCCCCGGCCTGGGCGCCGAGCTGACCTGGAGCCTGCGGTCCATACTGCGGCCGCCCGGCAAACCGCTGCAGTAGGGAGTCCGTTCCCTTTGCCGCCATCCATGTCCGTGGCTATAATGAGCTTGTGCAATCTCCGCATTGCCCCACACTTGGGGCCCAACTTGTCAGGAGCGCCAGGCATGGAAACCGCTAATCTGTTACCCCGCAGCACCCCGGAAGCGCAGGGCATCGCCTCATCCGCCGTGCTCGCCTTTGTGCAAGCCGCCGAGGCCCAGGCTCTCGAGCTGCACAGCCTCATGCTTCTGCGCCACGGCAGCGTCGTGGCCGAGGGCTGGTGGGCGCCGTACGCCGCCGAGCGCCGGCACATGCTCTTCTCGCTGAGCAAGAGCTTTACCTCCACAGGCATCGGCCTGGCCGTAGCCGAGGGGCGCCTCTCGGTCGATGACCCGGTGCTCTCCTTCTTCCCCCAGGAGGCGCCGGCGGAGGTGAGCGAGAACCTGGCGGCGATGCGCGTGCGGCACCTCCTCTCCATGTCTACCGGGCACAGCGAGGACACGACCGGCGGCCTGCGTGTGGGGGATGTTGAGAGCTGGGCGCAGGCCTTTTTGGCGCAGCCGGTGGAGCACGCCCCCGGCACCCATTTCGTCTACAACAGCGGCGCCAGCTACATGCTCTCGGCCATCGTGCAAAAGGTGACCGGCGAAACCCTGCTGGAGTACCTGCAGCCGCGCCTCTTTGCGCCCCTGGGCATCGAAGGCGCCACGTGGGAGGCGTGCCCGCGCGGCATCAACACCGGCGGCTGGGGGCTGAGCGTCCGGACGGAGGACATTGCCCGCTTTGGCCAGCTCTACCTGCAAAAGGGCATGTGGCAGGGCCGGCGGCTGCTGCCGGAGTCCTGGGTCGAGGAGGCCACGCGAGCACACATCGCCAACGGCACCTCGCCGGATAGCGACTGGGAGCAGGGCTACGGCTACCAGTTCTGGCGCTGCCGCCACGGCGCCTACCGCGGCGATGGGGCCTTTGGCCAGTTCTGTGTGGTCATGCCCGGGCAGGATGCGGTGCTGGCCATCACCAGCGGCGTCGGGGATATGCAGGCGGTGCTCAACCTGGTCTGGCAGCACCTGCTCCCCGCCATGAGCGCTGCGCCGCTCCCCGCCGACGCCACGGCACAGGCGGCGCTCTCCGGCAAGCTGGCGGGGCTGGCCATCGCCCCGGTACAGGGGGAGCTATCCTCGCCCGCAGCCGGCAAGGTCTCGGGCCGGCGCTATGCCTTCGAGGGCGAGGCGCCCTGGCTGCAGGCGGCGGCGTTCGATTTCAGCGGCGAGGGCAGCACCATAACCCTCTGGGCGCCCCATGGAGAGCAGCGCATCGCCTGCGGCCACGGCCAATGGGTCGAAGGGACGGTCGCCCTCGGCGAGCCGGAGCCGCACCGCATGGGTCTGGCGCCAAGGCCGCAACCCGTCGCCGTCAGCGGCGCCTGGACCGGCGAGGACACCTACAGCTTCCGGCTCTGCCAGTACGAAAGCCCGTTCAGCATCACCTTTACCTGCCGCTTCGCCGATGATGAACTGACCCTCGACGCAAAGCAGAACGTAGGCTTTGGGCCCACCGAGGCCCCACAGTTGGTGGGGAGGAGGTCCGCATGAGCAACCAACCGGCCCCAGGGGGCGAGGCGCCCGGCAGCGCCGCCCTGCTGGTCATCGACGTGCAGAAGGAATTGTTTGAGAAATCCACGCCCGTGTACCAGGCGGATGATCTGCTCGAACGCATCAACGCCCTGGTGCAACGCGCCCACGCCCAGGGGGCGGCGGTCTTTTACATCCAGCATGCCACCAAGAGCTACCTGGTGGAGGGTTCGGAGGGCTGGCAGCTCCACCCGGCCCTCAGCCCACTCCCGGGCGACGGGCGGATCGTCAAGCGCCACGGCAGCGCCTTTCAAGAGACACCCTTGACGGAGGAGCTGGCCGCCCGGGGCGTGCGCAAGGTGGTGCTCACCGGCCTGGTGACCCACGGCTGCGTCAAAGCCACCTGCCTCGGCGCGCTGGACCTGGGCTATCAGGTCGTGCTCGTGCGCGATGGCCACAGTAGCTACAGCAAAAACGCGGCCAAGCTGA
This sequence comes from Anaerolineae bacterium, assembly GCA_034428955.1. Taxonomy (GTDB): domain Bacteria; phylum Chloroflexota; class Anaerolineae; order SpSt-313; family SpSt-313; genus DAOUGZ01. The sequence continues at coordinate 4,606 of DAOUGZ010000236.1, forward strand.
TCGAGCAGTGGAACGCCAAGCTGGCCGAGGCCGGCGCCGAGCTGCGGGCGGCGGAAGAGGTCCGGTTCTGAGGGGAGGACTGGTGCATGAGCGAGAACGTGGTGCCACCGGAGAAA
>DAOUGZ010000237.1:0-8507 GCA_034428955.1 Anaerolineae bacterium
CTGTACGGCTTGCCAGACTATGGAGCGATTCGACAAACTTCTTAGCTTGACTTATTATGTTCAAGGGGCTTGCTACTTCTAGGCATTACACACCTACTATAGATGATAGCACGCCCCCTCTTTATTGTTAAATCACCCCCTACCAACACAAGATAGAACCGAACCAAATCGCCTCGCCCCTCGCCGGCAATGACGACATGTCGCTTCCCAGGGGCTACTCCAGAACCCACACCTCCTTCGGCGGTATGGTCGTCGTGCCGTTCAGCACTTGCCCGCTCAGAATGTCGCGTAACTCGCCGGGCAGGTCCACCTGTTGCGGAGCACAAGTGTGATTGAGGACAAAGAGCAGCCGCTTCTGCCCCTGCCAGCGGGCCGTCACCTCGACCCCTTGCGGTGTCTCGATCAGCGGCCGGACGCCCGCGCTCTTCAGCATCCGGTCCATCAGACAGGCGTAGGCCGCCGCATTGCCCACAGTGCCGACGTAGACGGCCCGCCCGCGCCCATAGGCGTTGGCAGTGACCGCCGGCCGCCCGGCATAGTACTGGCCCCCATAGCGGACGATGACCTTGGCTCCCTGCGGCGAGAGGATATCGCACCAGATCTGCCCTTGCAGGGGCTCCTGGCTGGCCCCCACGCCATCGAACACCAGCGGCACGCGCACATCCGGCCTGAGCGAGTCGTACTCGTCGACCGTCACCCCGCACAGATCCGACACCAACCCCGGCAGCGGCCCCACAGCTCGATTGCACGGGTCCTTGGCCCCTGTACGCACGTCAAAGAGGGCGATGCCCCCCTTCTCCACATAGCTCTGCAAGTGCTCGGCAGCCTCCGGTGGCAGGACGTAGAAGGCGGGCGCCAGGACGAGCTTGTAGTGCCGCAGGTTCGCGCTCCAGGGGACTATGTCCACGGGCACGTTGCGCCGGTGCAGCGCCTCGTAATAGCGCCCCAGGTGCTCGATATAGTTGAATTGGGCGTTGTTCGGCTGCGCCTGGAAGGCAAAGGCGCTATCCCAATCAAAGACTAGGGCTACCTCGGCGCGTACCTCCGAGCCTACGATCTGATTGCCAACCCGCTGCAGCTCGCGGCCCATGCGCTGCACCTCGTCGTAGCGCCGGCCGGGCTTGCCGTGATGGTCCAGGATGCCGTGCCAGTACTCCTCGGCCCCGAAGGGGCAGGTCCGCCAGCGGAAGTAGACCATCCCATCGGCGCCGTGGGCGATGGCCTGATAGCTCCAAAGGCGGATGTTACCCGGGCGCGGCGTAGGGGCAATGGTCGTATTCCCCGGCGGCCCGCTCTCTTCCTCCATCACCCAAAAGCCGGTGCCCTTCCAGCCGCGAATCTGGGTGTGGTTGTAGGCCAGTTGCGCTGGCTCGGCGCCGTGAAAGTCGGGATAGTTATCCCAGGAGACAAAGTCCAAGTCGCGGGCCAGATCGAAGTAGTTCAGCTCCTGGAACTGGTTGGCCATAAAGTTGTGGGTGACAAAGTGGCTGGGGCACAGCTCGCGCAGGGTCTCGAGCTGCAGGCCCTGGTACGCGACGTTGGTGTCGGAGGCAAAGCGCCGGTAGTCCAGCGCCTGGCCTGGGTTGGGCTGCTCGACGTCGGCAAAGGGTAGGGGGATCTCGTCCCAACTGCGGTAGGTCTGGCTCCAAAAGACCGTCCCCCAGGCCTCGTTCAGCGCCTCCAGCGTGCCGTAGCGCGCCTCCAGCCAGCGTCGGAAGGCCTTCTCGCACTCCTCGCAATAGCAGCGGGCCGAGTTGTGGCAGCCGAACTCGTTGTCGATCTGCCAGCCGACAACGGCCGGATGGTCGCGATAGTGCTCGGCCAGCGCTCGCACGATGCGCCGCGTGTGCTCGCGGTAGGCCGGTGATACCAGGCAGACGCTGCGCCGGAAGCCGAAATGCACCCGCCGCCCGTCCGCCAACACGCGCAGCACCTGTGGGTCTTGCCGCACCAGCCAAGCCGGCGGCGTCGCCGTCGGCGTGCCCAGGACCACGCTGATGCCGCGGGCCGCCAGGGTCTCAATCGCCCGGTCCAGCCAGCCGAAATCGAAGCGGCCCGGCTCCGGCTCCAGGCGCGTCCAGGCGAACTCGGCCAAACGCACCAGGTTTAGCCCTGCCTCGGCCATCATCTCGGCATCGGTGGCCCAACGCTCCTCAGGCCAATGCTCGGGGTAATAGTCGGCACCGTAATACATGCAAGGCTCCTTCCAGGGATCGGCCTGGGTTCCAGCCCAAAACTCGCAGGGCGCCCAGGCCTGAGCAACCACCGCTTTGTCTCGCCGATTTGCTCGTCCGACATGCGCTTCGCCGCTGCCCAGTCTAGCACCGTCGCTACAGCGCGTCAACTTTTTCCCCCGCGCCAGAGGGTGGAGGCCCGCACCCTCTGGCCGCAGTAGGCTCACGCCGGGTTCCCTGTGCGCCGAGCCGGCGAGCTTGCGCGAATTGACTGTGCCGGCCATCGCTCTTACAATGGCCTTGGGAGTGCCGGTAGCCGGCCCGTTCCCCATGCCGCGCCGCCATGCTGGTAGGGTACGAGAGGAGCATACCTTGCCTCCCTGCTACGAGATTCCCCCACGCCAGGTGCCACAGCACGACAGCACCTACCTGGAGGTCTTGACCAAATCGATCTTTCAGGCCGGGTTCAGTTGGCCGGTGATCCGTGACAAGTGGCCCAACTTTCAGCGTGCCTTCGAGGGCTTTGACATAGACACCGTGGCCAGCTATGGCGCCCGCGAGGTCGAGCGTCTACTCTCCGACGCCGGCATCGTGCGCAACGGCCGCAAGATCGAAGCCACCATCCAGAATGCGCGCATCATGCAGGGCCTCATTGCCGAGTATGGCTCCATCCACGCCTACCTGCGCAATATGGACGGCTTGCCCTATGCCGAGCGCCGGCGGCGCCTCACCCGGCGCTTCCACCACCTCGGCCCCACCGGTGCCTTTGTCTTTCTCTATACCGTCGGCGAAGACGTGCCCGATTGGGAGCAGCGCCGCGACGAGGATGTGTAGCACGTACTGCGAAACCTTGCTCGCAGCTGCACGAGTCTCTTTTGGCAACATAGTACGTATCACGCAGTACATAAAAGGAGGAAGCCATGTTCCGAGGAGTCAGTCCGCTATCGGGTTTGGCCACGCTGCGTGAGGCGCGCTCGCATCGTGCCTCGAGCTGGGATCGTACTGGGGCCAATCGCGACGCCATCACCATCCCCGCAGGCGAGACGGCCACTCTCGCCGAGATCGAGGGCGCCGGCTGCATCCGTCACATCTGGTTCACCATCGCCTGCGAAGACAAGCTCTACCTGCGCAAGCTCATCCTGCGCATGTATTGGGACGGCGAAGCGGCGCCCAGCGTGGAGGTGCCGGTGGGCGACTTTTTCGGCGTGGGTCACGGTGTGGCCGCCCACTATGTCTCGCTGCCTCTGAATATGACCTGCGGGTCCGGGCGCAGGCTGCACGCGGGCATGAACTGCTACTTTCCCATGCCCTTTGGCAGCGGGGCGCGCATCACCATCGAGAACCCCTGCCCCGTGCCGGTGCACAGCTTTTACTACTATATCGACTATGAGACCTATCCTGCCCTCCCCGAGGATCAGGCCCGCTTTCACGCCCAGTGGCGCTGCGAGCACCCCTGCCGCGCCGTGGCCCATCCCGATCCCCAAAACGAGATCAACCTGACCGGTGCCGAGAACTATGTCCTGCTGGAGGCCGAGGGCCGCGGCCACTATGTCGGCTGCGTGCTCAATGTCGACAACTGGAACGCCTTCCACCAGCCCTACCCCTGGTTTGGTGAGGGCGACGACATGATCTTTATCGACGCCGATACCTGGCCCCCCTCCCTGCACGGCACCGGCACCGAGGACTATTTCTGCGAGGCCTGGGGCTTCCCCAGCGGTGCTTACGCCGGGCCTTACCACGGCATCTCCCTCGCCGGCGACAGCCTGGAGTGGAGCGGCCAGTGGAGCATCTACCGCTTCCACCTCGAGGACCCCGTGCACTTCAGGGAGCGCATCCGCGTCACCATCGAACACGGCCACGCCAACGACCAGGGGAACGACTACTCCTCCGTCGCCTACTGGTATCAGACCGAACCGCACGGACCCTTCCCGGCCCTGCCGCCCGTCGAGGCCCGTCTGCCGCGACGGCATACGGTGTAGATCATTCGCAACCCAGCCGAGGCGGCTTCCACGTCTTACCCCGAGCACAGTGGAGGCCCGGAATCCCGCATATCGAGTTCTTCTTGGACCTCCGGCCGGTGTCTCTATGGGAACCCGGCCGGCTGCTTTGCTAACACGACCTGGCGCGACGCGGGTATTCGAGAAAGGACACCGGGAGCCTCTGATATCTCTTGACCGTGCCGGTGTGCCCCGGCGCCCGGAGGCCCATACGCCTCTTGGTGCCGGATCAGCGCCGCCGTCAGGACGTTGAGAGATAGAGGCTGCCGGCCTTAGTGGGCGCGCTCCTCCGCGCCCGCCAAGGCATCCCCCGCGATCTTGGATTCGCCGGAAGGGAGGCAGTCGTGTGGTACCGGATGCGCACGTCGGCGATGGGTGATGCGGATTTTGTCGCCTCAGCAACCGAACTCCTGCGTTCGACCTCAGGGCGCCTCATACTCCTGACGAGCGGGGGGGTCCTGGCCTGGTACTTTCTGACCGTCATAGGGATGCCCGATGCTGTGTCGCTGAGGCTCTTCCCTGTCACTGTAGTCATCATCTTGGTGGGCGTAGCTTCTCTGCAGTTGCTTGCCCGCTCGGCGCTGGCAGCGCAGGCCATCTGGCAGGTTGGCCTCGCTGCAGCCATCACGCTGAGCGTGTATCTGTTCCAGTGGTCGGAGATAGCTTTCTTCTTCGCTCTGCTCCCACTCGTGGCGGCAGTCAGCATTGGCTGGCCGGGGGCGTTGCTCAGCACCGGCCTGGTGACTGCGCTGGTTCTGGGCCTTGCCGCCGGCTATGCTAAGGTTGACTTGCCGCCGAGCTTTGGCGCCGTGATCGCTGTCGGCGCTGCCACCGCCGGTGGCATTGGCTGGACGGCAGCCCGAAGCCTGCTCACTCTGACACAATGGTCACTGGCCAGCTTTGAGCGGGCCCAGGAAAAGGTTGAGGAGGCGCGCGATCAACGGCTCGAGCTCAAGCAGGCGCAACAGGACTTGATTCTGGCCACCTCGGAACTGGCCAGGCTCTCCGAGCGCCTCAAAGCGATGCACCAGGTAGCGGAGGAGGCACGCCAGGCGAAAGAGCAGTTTGTGGCCAACGTAAGCCACGAATTGCGCACCCCTCTGAACATGATCATTGGCTTTTGCGAGATGATCACGGAATCCCCCGGCCTTTATGGCGCCACGCTGCCTCCTGCACTTTTGGCCGACATAGAGGTCATCCAACGAAACAGCCATCATCTGAGCAAGCTGGTGAACGACGTGCTGGATCTCAGCCAGGTCCAGGCGGGGCGTATGGCCTTGAGCAGAGAGTGGTGTCGCCTGGGTGACCTTCTGGCGGAGGCGGCTCTAGCGGTCCGGCCCCTCTTTGACAGCAAGGGGCTGTACTTAGAGATGGATGTCCCGGCGGACCTGCCCCAGGTCTACTGCGACAGCACGCGCGTGCGCCAAGTCGTGCTCAACCTGCTGAGCAACGCCGGCCGCTTCACAGAGAAGGGCGGTGTGCAGGTGCAGGCACGCAGCGACGGCGAGAGCCTCATCGTGAGCATCGCAGACACCGGCCCCGGCATTGCCCCAGAGGATCAGAAGCGCCTCTTTGAGCCCTTCCAGCAGCTGGATGGCTCGTTCCGTGCTCACCATGAGGGGAGCGGGCTCGGCCTGAGCATCAGCAAGATGTTCGTCGAATTGCACGAGGGCCGCATGTGGCTGGAAAGCACAAAGGGCGTAGGCTCGACGATCTACTTCACCCTTCCATTGGTTCTCTCTGTGCCCAATCTGGTAGAGGATGACTCACGGCGTTGGTTCAGCCCCTACCACCAGTATGCTGAACGTACCGAGCGGTCCAAGGCTCCGCCACCAGCCGTCCGCCCTCGCTTCGTAGTGCTGGAACAGGATAGGGCGCTCAGCCGCATGCTTGCTCGCTATGTAGATGGGGCAGAGATCGTCTCGGTAGGAGACAGTCAGGAGGCCTTTGCCGAACTGGCCCGTTCGCCAGCAGTGGCATTGGTCGTCAACGCGGGCGCACACAGAGAGACCGGGGCTCTGACGCATCCACTGCCCGGCCTTCCCTATGATACGCCGGTCATAACCTGCTGGGTAGCCACCGAGTCCGAGACGGCCAAGCGGCTGGGCGTCGTGCGTTACCTCACCAAGCCGGTGAGCCGCGAAATCCTGCTGAGGTCGCTGGCCGAACTGGGGCCGGGCTGCAAGAGTGTGCTCGTCGTGGATGACGAGCCGGACATGCTGCAATTGATGGCGCGGGTGCTCTCCGGTGCCGGATATCAGCCGTTGCAGGCAGGCGATGGGCAGCGTGCGCTGGACCTGCTACGTCGGCGCCGACCCGATGCTGTGCTCCTCGATCTGATCATGCCGGGGGTAGACGGTTTTCAGGTGCTCCAGGAAAAGTCCCAGGATCCAGCCATCTGTGACATTCCAGTTGTGGTGATCTCGGCCAAGAACCCAAGCGGGGAGACGATCGTCAGCGACTCGCTACTTGTCTCGCGCGGCGGGGGCTTGTCTGCACAGGATCTCCTGGGCTGCCTGCTGGCGGTCAGCCAGGTCCTCTCGCCGCCGACGACACCTGGCGGTCGAGCGCAGCCAGAAAGTCGCGCCTCGTCATAGGCTTGCGGATAAAGGCATTAGCGCCCAGGCTAAGCGCCAGCGCCTCATGAGGGAGTATAGTGCAGACAACGATGGGTATCTGACCCGTGCGGGGGTGCTGCCGCAGCCTTCCCAGCACCTTCCACCCATCTACCTGAGGCATCATCACATCCAGCACGATGACCTGGGGCTGTGCACTCTCGGCCAGAGCGAGGGCTTCCTCCGGATCGCGTGTGGTGATCAAACGGTAGCGCGTGCCCATTGCATAGCGTTGCATCAAGTGCAGTGCATCGACGTTGTCATCGATGACCAGAATCGGCAGGCATTCCAGCGCGGGCAGGGTTACCGTGACGCCCAAAGATGCATCGTCTGTTGCGGCGATGATCATCTTGCCGGCGCACATCTCGGTAAGCTGGCGGGCCACATCCAACCCGGCCAATTCATCCTGCGAGGGTATGCGAGGGCCAGCAGATGCCCTCTCCGCCCGTACATCAATCTGGACACCCCAAGCCACAGCCCCGGCATTGATACTCACGGAGAGGCCGCTCGCTTGTGGGATAGCCGCGGCCAGCAGGCTGAGAAGGATCTGGTTGACGGCTACCGGATGGGCTGCCACTTGCGGGAGCCCGGTGGCAGTGTGTACATCCAGGCGAACTTGGTGCTGCGAGGCCAAAGGCTGGACCAGGCTCAGAACGGCGGAAAGGGCCTCGTCATAGTCTGTAGACTTGTCCGGAGGGATCTCCTTGAGCCAGACCAGGTCCTCGCCGAGGGCGGCCCTTTCCACCGGAGGAGTTGGTGGTCCGCTGGGCGCCGCTTGCTCGCTCAAGCTACCCAGATCGAACTGTTCGCAGAGACGGTCGGCCAGTACACCGAGAGCCATGTGCTGCTCGCGCCGCAGTTGGCGCACGCTGACGGCCAACTGATCGGCCACGACCTGTTGGCTGAGCTGCTGCACATAGTAGCAGTAGAGGGATTCGTAGAGCTGCCAGGACCGCGCGGAGGAGTGCGCGGAAGCTATGGGCTTGAGGGACTCGATGGCGCCGGTGAGGATGCGTCGCAGTGCCAAGGAGGTGTCCAGCCGGTCCGCCACTCCGAAAAGGGTTGCCAGGGGGCTTGACCGCAGGTGCTCGGCATCGTGCAGGTGACTCAACGCGTCACGGAGATGCTTCATAAAGTCCTCGCGGGTCATTCCGTCCATTTCCTGTCCGGTTCCTGTCCTATCCGTGGCCCAGCCCGCCTATGGTCCTATGCTATTATAGAAGACAAGCCGGTTGTTGACAACCCTTATAGGTAGAGGAGGACCACTATGGAGTGCCACAAGGCTGTGCTTACTCGGCGAGAGCTGCTCCGGTTCGCTGGCGGGGCAGCGGGGCTGGCGGTGTTGGTGGCCTGCGCCCCCGCATCGCCAGCCCCTACCCAGGCTCCGGCTGAAGCCCCCACCCAGGCTCCAGCCGCCGAAGCCCCCACTCAGGCGCCCCCCGCGGCCGTCAGCGAGCCGGTGACCGTCGAGATGTGGGCGCCACATCCACTCCAAGACAACATCAAGATCGACGACTTGGTGGCCACCAATTTCACGCCCGACCACTCGGACATCACCTTCAAGTTCACCCAGGTGCCGGGGGACTGGGAGCAAAAGTTCCGCACGTCGGCGGCTGGCGGGCAGCTCCCGGATATCTTTGCTGTAGACGGCGTCAACCTCCCCGCCTACGCCTCGCGCGGCCTCTGCGCCGAGATGGACGATCTGGTGATCTCTCAGGATG
>DAOUGZ010000238.1:0-22787 GCA_034428955.1 Anaerolineae bacterium
AACCACTCCTTCAAGTCGTTGGCTGAACTCGACGAAGCGATCCGGCGATACTTTGCCGAGTTCACCCGTGGCGATGCCCTACGTCTGGCCAACAGCGAAGTGACCCGCGCGGCCCAAGCCGCTGTGGCAGAAAAGTGAAAAGAACTTCTTACGACCCACTTAGTCTGCAAGAACCCTTGCTCCTCCGGCAGCAGAGGAGCCGGTCAAGAGGGCTACAGCTTGAGTACCCTGGCCGCATTGTCATGGTACACCTTTTTCAGCACCTCATCCGGCAGATACAGGCCATAGATGCGGAACCGCCCCTGGCCGGGGATGGGGCTATCCGGCTCGTAGGGGATGTACTCGTCGTCCGTCTCCAGGGCGCGGAAGTAGGTCTGGTACCAGGGCACGGTGGGCGTGACGTCGGTGCCGAAGAGGATGCGGTCGGCGTACTTGAGGAACCACCTGCGCGCCGAGTAGGGGGCGCGGCCCAGCTCGGCCAGGCGCGCCGAGATGTCGGTGACGAAATTGGGGTAGCGCTCCATCATCTGAGAGACGAACCCCAGGTTCTCCGGGTAGCAGCCGACGTGGGCGGTGATAAAGGTGGTGCCGGGGTGCAGCTCGATGAGGTGGTAGAGGGACTCGATGAGCTCTTCGAAGGGGGGGAACTCGGGTCCGTAAAAGTGCCAGTCCGGGTGGCGGTGCAGCTCGTCCCAGCGCTCGTTGAAGCGGTCCAGTGGCTTGAAGAAGGCGGTGGGGTCGGCGGTGTGGATGAGGACGGGGACGCCCAGTTCGGCGGCCTTGTCCCAGATGTCGGCGAGGCGCGGGTCGTCGGGCAGGACCAGGCGGCCGCTTACATCTCGCACGCGCAGGCCCAGTTCTTTGAACACCTTGAGGCCGCGGGCGCCGGCCTTCACATCGGCCTCCAGTTGGGCCAGCCTGCTCTCCAGCCAGCCCGGCCCGCCCACTCCGGCCCAGTCCACGTTGCAGAAGGTGTGGAAGCGGCCGGGGTAGGCCTGGTCCAGCTTTTCCAGGTTGAGCTTGAGCTCGTCGCCCGTACCGCCGCTCAGGTTGACGATGGCGCGGACGTTGACGAAATCCATCCCACGGACCCACTCGTCCAGGTCCGTCTTGGCCATGAGCAGGCGCGTGATGGGCAGGTGGTTGTGGGCGTCGATCACGGGGAAGCGCGCCCGCGACACGGGGTGCGCGGGGACGACGAGCTCGGAACGGGGCTGAAAATCCTCGACCAGCAGACGGCTAGGCATGTCTGACCCTCCTCTCACGGGAAAAGCACGACAGGCAACCTGGGTATATTATACACCCTACCTGTGTGCCGCACAGAACGCGCGAAGTGCCCGTGAGAGGAGCGGGGTAGCTCTGCGGTGGAGCTATCACCCTTGCTGTGGAAAAGCTCGGGGAATGCTCACCGCAGAGAGCAGAGAAAACCCTCCATGCACTACTAGCCGATGCACCAAACGGCGCTCTCCACCGGCTCCAACTTGCCACTGGCGGCGGAGCGCAGGCCCGCGTCGACAATGGCCATGACCTCCAGGTTGAAGGGGGTCTCCAGGGTGGGGTGCAAGGGCTCGCCGGTCTCCAGGTGGTGGATGAACTCTTCGGCCACGGTGGCTCGGCCTGCGGGCAGCGGCTCCGATTCGTAGATGGTCGTCTGCCCCTGGCCGCGCGCCAGGCGCACCACCGGCTTGCCGTCGATGGTGTCGACGACGAGGGTGCCCTCCGTACCATAGACGATGGGGCCGCCGGGCACGCCGTGGTCCCGCGTTGTCCAGGTGGCCTCAAAGAGGCCCATGGCCTGGGGAAAGCGGGCGATGATGGCCCCGTTGTCGTCGGCGTCGCCCCACGGACTGTTCAGGTTGGCCTTCATGCCGATGGCGGCGACGGCCTGCTCGCCGATGTACCAGCGGGAGGACATGGCACCATAGCTGGCAAAGTCGAGGGTGGCGCCGCCGCCGGCGGCCGCCTGGTGCCACCACGTCGCGCCGCGCTCCGGCCCGGTCATGGGCGCGGCGGTCTGGCCTACGCCGGCATGCCCGACTCCCTCACCAAGAGGGCCGTTGTGGCCCAGGCGGGCCTTGACCTCGAGCACGCGGCCGATGACCCCCTCGTCGATCAGAGCCTTGCAGCGGCGCGCGCTGGGCGACCAGGTCATGGGCCAGTTGACGATCATCGTCGTGCCCGCCGCTTGGCAGGCGCGGGCCATGCGCAGGGCATCGGCGAGGGACATGGCCATGGGCTTTTCGACGCAGACGTGGGCACCGGCGGCCGCGCAGGCCTCGACGATCTCCGGATGGTAGGCGTTCTCGGAGGTGACGATGATGATGTCGAACGCTTCCTTCGCCAGCATCTCCCGATAGTCGTCGTATACCTTGGGGATGCCGGCGAGCCGGGTCACATTCTCCAGGTTCCACTCGCGCGTGTAGGGCGCCTTGCGCAGTTCCGGCCGTAGGGGCGGCGTGTCCGCACAGGCGACCCATGCGACCTGGGGATGGGCGGCATAGAGCTGGGCGACGTTGTTGATGTGCATGTGGGCAAAGCCGATGATGCCGGTGCGGTATCTCTTGGACATGGGATGAGCCTCCTGTATGGGGGAACTCGTAGGAACTCGGGGAACTCGTTGGAACTCCAGAACTCGTAGATGCTTGCGCGTACTCGGCGTTATTGATGGAGACAGGTATACGGCAGATCTCAGTCTGCTGCGAGACTCCAGAGTTCCTACGCGTTCCCTCAAGCCCTATCCAGCCGGACCTCACACCCCTTTTCCGCCGAGAGGTAGAGGGCGTCGAGGGCGCGCATGACGTTGAGCACTTCTGCAGGCTTGACGATGAGTTCCTCTTCGCCGCGCAGGTGCCGGACCATGTGGGCGGTCTCTTTCCAGTGGCCGTAGAAGGGGATGTCCGGGTCCGGCGGCACGAGGGGCTGGGTATCGGCCTGGTAGCGGCCGACGCTGCCAAAGAGGGTGAGTGGGTTCAGGCGCAGCCCGGCCTGGGTGCCGAGGATCAGCGTGCCCCCCAGCCCCTCGGCGGGAATGTTGGCCGCCCAGGAGACTTTGCAGTGGACCGCTGCACCGTTTTCCAGGCGCATGAAGGCGGCGGCGAAATCCTCAACGTCGAACTCTTGCCGGCTGTATGGCCGGGGGTCGTACACGCCGACGGGCGCGCCGCTGCTCCCCAGGGTGGTGACCAGTTCCTCGCCGGCCTGGGTGAGCCGGTTCGAGGCAATGCCACTGACGGCCACGACGCGCGGGTTGCCGAGGATCCAGAGCAGGGAATCGAGCATGTGCACGCCGATGTCATAGATGGGGCCGCCGCCCGAGTGCTCCTTCATGTGAAAGACGCCCCAGGTGGGGATGCCGCGCCGGCGCATGGCGCTGCTCTCGGCATAGTATACATCGCCCAGGCGGCCGGCGGCGGCCAGCTCGTGCGCCGCCATCGTCGCGTTGGAAAAGCGCGCGCTCTGCCCGACCATAAGCGTCCGGCCCACCATCTCGGCGGTCTCGAACATCTGCAGGGCATCGGCGTAGCCGGTGGAGATGGGCTTTTCGCACAAGACGTGCGCGCCGGCCTTGAGGGCGTCGATGGCCGGCTCTTTGTGGTACTTGTTGGGGGTGGTGATGGAGACAATATCCGGCTCGAGGTCGGCGAGCATGCGGCGCCAATCGCCATAGGCGCGCGGGATGTCGTGCCGCTGGGCCGTTGCCTGCGCGCGCTCCTCGGCGATGTCGGCGATGCCGACGACCTCTACCTCGTCCGTCAGATTCTTCCAGGCGGGGATGTGGCCGGCATTGGCAATCATACCGGCCCCGACAATGGCTACTCTGAAGCGTTTCCTGTTCAAGGTCCTCCTCCGGGGCACACCTGGCAACCGGCTACGCGTACTTGCTTACCGCCTCGTCTATTATAGCCATATTGGCCTCAGCTTGCACCCAGGGCACCTCAAAGGTATAGGCGCCGCCGGCAAAGTGCCTCCGCATGGCGGCAAAGGTCTTGGGCCAGTCTATCTGCACCCGCCCATCGACCAGCGACGAGGAGTGCATGGCCTGCACGAGCCGCGGGCCGCACTTTTCTATCTCTTCGTGCAGGGGCAGGCCCCCTTCGGGCCAGGCGTTGTGCAAGTATACGCCAAAGTGCGGGCTGCCGACCTCGTCGACCATGCGCAGCAGGCTATCCAGGCCGCCGAACCCGGTCGTGGCGGCCCAGATGTTGGCCTCATAGCCGAACCGGATGCCGTACTCCTCCCCGGCTGCCGCCACATCGCAGAGCAGCGCCTTGCACTCTTCCCAGCTTCCCCGGCTGGTCGCAAAGTGAACGAGGATGGTGTGCGCCCCCACTTCGTGGGCCAGCCTGGCGTCCTCGGCCAGCAATTCCACACCCCGCCCCCACTCCTTGTAGGTCGGGAAAAAGACGGCGTAGGCCCAGGCCCAGTCTGCGGAGAGGGAATAGATGGGCATTCCATACTGCTTGCTCAGCGCCCTGATGCCCTGGCGGACCTCGGGCGCGAGGTGGGTGGCAAAGCCGCCGCGGTCGGCCCGCGTGCATAGCTCCAGCCCGTCAAAGCCGAGCTGCGAGCCGCGCTCAAAGGCCCACTTTAGGGGGTGAACATCGCTGTCACGTACCGGCCGCATCTCTGCCCGAATCGAGATCTTCATCCCAGTCTCCTTTCAGGTCAGAAATCCATACCGCCGAGAACGCGGAGGACGCAGAGGCTCTACAAGGCCCCCTCTGCGGTGATACCCGTTCTCATGCGCGGTGGCGAGCACCGCGCTCATGGACATTTTGTCTCTACGCCGGCCCCTCGGTCAACTCGCGCAGTTCAAAGGTGGTTGTCAGTTCCTGGGTGCAACCTGTCTGGGCAGCTTTGTAGCCCAGTTCGATGATCTCGATGACGTGGCGGGCGTGCTCGGCGCTGACGGCCGGTTCCTTGTCGTAGAGGATGCAGTCCACCAGGTGCATCGTGTCCGAAAAGACGTGGCGCTCGGGCATGTGCGCGTGGGCGCCCTGGGCGTAGGGCATCCAGTTCTCCACCTGCTCGCTGCGCGCGCTCTCGGCCCGGCGGGACCAGACCTCGATTCCGTCCTGCGCCCTGTAGACGGCTCCCTCGCTGCCGGAGATGAACACGGCGGCGAAGGGGCGGGCCGGGCCGCTGAAGCTGTTGCTGCCAAAGACGAGGCAAAAGACACTGTCTCCAAAGTCGAGCAGCAGGTGCGTGTTGTCGTCCATCTCTACGCTGATAGGCGCGCCCTTGAAATAGCGCTCTTTGAGGCCGATGCCGGACATGCCCGTGACCCGCCGCGCCGGGCCCAGGATGCCGGTGATGGTGTGCAGCGAGTACACGGCCATGTCGTACATCGGCCCGCCGCCGGGGCGCTTGTAGTACCAGGCAGGGCTCACGTTGGCGATGATGTCATCGCCCGAACGGTAGGACTCGAACTCGTGGCCGCCGCCCGCGGTTCCCGTCTCGGCCCAATAGACGCGCCCGATCTCGCCGGAATCGATGATCTCGCGCATGCGCCGCGTAGCGCGATAGTGCCCCGCGTTCGGCGAGGCTACCAGCTTGACCCCGGCTTGCCGGGCCAGGGCGATCACATCGTCGGCCTCGGCCTTGCTGGTGGTCATCGTCTTGTTCAGGTGCACATGCTTGCCCGCCCCGATGGCCTTTACCGTCTGCTCATAGTGCAGGCCGATAGGCGTGCAGAGGGTGACGGCATCGACCGCCGGATCGCCCAGCACATCCTCATAGCGCTCATAGTAGCGCGGCACGCCATACCTCGCGGCCACCGCCTCGGCGCGGCCGGGCACATTGTCGCACACGGCGACGATCTGCGCCAGGTGCCCGACGTCCCCCACGCCGCAGTAATGGTCGAGCACGCCGCGGATGCCGATCGAGCCCGCGCCTACCACGGCCAGCCCTACTTTATCTTTCATCGGTTACCTCCATGGGTAGCTCGGGCTTGAAAACACAACCTAGCCCTTGACACCTGTGATCACGATGCCCTGGATAAAGTACCGCTGGGCGATAAAGAAGACGATCAGCACCGGGATCAGCGCGACGACGCTCATGGCCATCGTCTCGGGCATCTTTTGCGACATCTGGGTCTGGAACAGGCGCAGGCCGATGGCGATGGTGAACTTGCGCGGCTCGTTCAAGTAGATCAGCGGCCCCAAAAAGTTGTTCCAGTTCCAGGAAAAGGCCTGGATGGCCACCACGCCCAGTGCCGGGCGCGACATGGGCATGATGATCTGCGAGTAGATGCGGAACCAGCCTGCGCCGTCGATACGCGCGGCGTCGTCCATCTCCGGCGAGATGGTCATCATGTACTGGCGCAAGAGGAACACGTTGTAGGCGTTGCTGAGCCACTCGGGTGCGATGAGCGGCCAGTAGGTATTGACCGCGCCCAGCCGCGACCAGATGACATAGATGGGGACGAGGGTTACCTGCTGCGGCAGCATCATCGTGGCCAGCAGGATGAGAAAGAGCACATCGCGCCCCCAGAAGCGAATGCGCGCAAAGGCAAAGGCCACCAGCGAGCTGGAGACCACCAGGCCGGTGATGTTGACCACGGTGATAAAGGCCGTGTTCCGGTAAAAGAGGTGGAAGGGCTGAGCCCTCCAGGCCTCGACGTAGGTCTGCCAGCGAATCTCGGGCGGGATCCACATGATGGGGACCTTGTAGGCAAAGGCCTCCGGCTTGACGGATGTGGAGAGCATCCACAGGAAGGGCAACGCGCAGACGACTGCCCCGGCAGACAGGATGGCATAGGTGATGACCTTGCCGACGATGCGCCGGACCTTCCGGGCCACAACCTGCTTGTCCACCGTGGGCAGGCGCTCCTCGAACTGGGCCGTTGCGCTCATTTTCTCAACTCCCCCTCATAGTAGACCCACAAATCCGAGGACCGGATGACCATCATGGTAAAGATGAGGATGATGAAGAACAGGATCCAGGCCAGGGCCGAGGCGTAGCCGAACTTTAGATTCACGAACGCCCTGCGGTAGAGGTAGAGCACCATGGTCAGGGTGGCGTTGTTGGGTCCGCCGTTGGTCATGATGTAGACCTGGGTGAACACCTGGAAAGAGCCGATGATGCTCATCAGTGTGTTGAAAAAGATGGTGGGGGTCAGCATGGGCAGGGTGATGCGCCAGAACTTGTTCCAGCTATTGGCACCGTCGATCTCAGCGGCCTCGTAGAGCGCCGTCGGGATACCCTGCAGGCCCGCCAGGTAGAGCAGCATCGCGCCGCCCGCGCCCCACAGGCCCATGAGGATAAAGCCCGGCACGGCCCATTCCTCCGAGTAGAGCCAGCGGGGGGGATTTTCGATGCCCAGCCCCATCAGGCCGGCGTTTAGCAGGCCAAAGCGCGGATTGAGCACCCAGCCCCAGAGGATGGCGACCGCCACGCCGGACACTACCGAGGGCAGGTAGTATACGAGCCGCCAGAAGCCCAACGCCACGACCTTTTGGTTGAGGAGCAGGGCGATCGCCAGGGCTACGGCCACGCCCAGCGGAACGACCAGGAAGGTGTAGTAGGCCGTCACCCGCAGCGATTTCCAGAAGAGCTCATCCTGGAAGAGGTTCTGATAGTTCCGGAGGCCCACAAACTTCCAGCCCGTGAGCAGGTCCGTCTCGGTAAGGCTAATGCCGAAAGAAAAGACCATCGCCCCGGCGATCAGGAACACAAAGTGGATCAGCCAGGGCGTGCAGAACAGATAGCCGACGAGGCTCTCGCGCTGGCGAGGGGTGAGGCGCGGCCTTTTGGCTGATAGGGCCTGCGTCATGTGTCTCCTCCTCTTTGGGGCCTGGGGGCTGCCCGACGCCACCAAGCAGCCCCCACGCCCCATCCCAGATTGGGGCCGGGCTAGTACTCGCTCACGCAGTCTTTCTGGCCGTCGTTGACCTGCTGGACGATATCCAAAAAGTACTCGGGCCCCACATCGCCGACGGTGTACACCTTTTCCAGTGCGGGGTTGATGATCTCGGTGGCGCCCACCGTGTCGCAGAACCACGGGCCGTCCTCGGCATAGCCCCACTCGAGGATCTCTTTGATGGTCTCGAGGCGCACATCCTCCATCCTCGGCTTGACCTTGCGCACTGATGTGATAAAGTCGTCGATCAGAGGCTTGAGGACGGGGATGATCCCGTTGACGTCGACGATGACCTTTTTCTGGAAGACCGGGCCGGAGAGGAAGTGCAGCAACTCCCAGGCCGCGTCCGGCGCTTTGGTCTGCTTGGTGATGGACCAGGCATCGGTGGTACCCAGCACGCTGCGCCCGCCGTTAGGACCCTTGGGCACGTGGCGCATGTCCCAGCGAATGCCGGCCTCCTCGTACCACGTCTCTTCGCGGGTGATCGGGTAGGTGCCGTCTTCGCAGGACATGACCAGGCCGGGACCGAAGGAGGCATCGGGCCACTTGTTCTCCACCTGCGCCGGCTGGGCGTGGAAATTGTCCTTGAACTGGATATCGTAGGCCCACTGCAAGGCCGCCATGGACGCCTCACTGTCCAGCAGGCAGGTCTTGCCGTATTTGCTGTCCACAACCTCGCCGCCCCAGGACTTGACCGGGCCCCAGAAGCGGTCCCAGCTCCACATCGGCAGCCAGCCGGCCCACACATTGTTGTCCCCGGCGGTTCGCGCTGCCTCTGTGAGTGTGCCCATCATCTCCCGGTAGTCGTCGCGCGTCCACTCGCCGTCCTCCGGCGGATAGTCGACGCCGTACTTGTCGAACAGGTCCTTGTTGATGCTGATGGTCATCAGGTTGATGTACTTGGGCATGCCCACGCGGATGCCCTTCATGAACAGGCCTTCCCACTGGAACTCGTTATAGTCGGCGACTTCCTCTGCCGTCATATCGCGATCGACATAGGGCTGGCAGTCCAGCAGCAGGCCGCGGTCCGTCCAGTTGTAAAAGATGTTGCCCCAGGCCTGGAAGAGGTCCACAGCCGTGCCGGCGATCATCTGGGCGAGCAGTTTCTCCACCCAGCCGTCGGGCGCCGGCTCGACGGAGACCTTGATGTCCGGGTGCGCCGTCTCAAAGTCATCTTTGATGCACTGCTCATAGGCGCCGATAAAGATGGCGTCCGCGCGCGACATAAAGCGCACGGTCACGGGTTCTTTGTCGGCTGGAGCAGGGGCTGTGGTCGCCACCGGTTCTTCGCCCGGTGCGGGGGCAGAGGTCGGAGCGGGCGCCTCTTTCGGCGCACAGGCCGCCAAGACCACCCCGGCGCCGACAAGGGCGGTGCGGCTCAGGAATGCACGACGGGAGAGTTTTTCGGTAAACATAGGTCCTCCCTTGTTTCCGCATGTGGCCAGAGATGTTGTGGCCATTACACCCATTTCGCGTCTGCTGAGTGGTTTCGACTGCCGGCAATGTGTGATATGGCTCACCCCCTTTCCCTCTGCGGCAGCCTTGTGCAAGCGGACATGCCCTAGAACCGGCGATGTGGCGAGCGTGGCACGTTACAGCGCAAAAGCGGCTGGAAGCGATGACGCCAGGCTGTGAATCGGGGTGTTCGCAGCCGGTTGGAAGTGACGGTGGTTCCCAGAAGCGCGATGCTCTTGCGGGCTCTTGGCGGCCGTGGTATACTGGATGCATTCTTCCTGACAATCAGAGGTGCACTAATGTGATTATATCATGGATGTTGCACTGATGCATCACTTTCCGGTCATGGGGAGGACACGGAGGGGACGAGTTGGCGGAGGACAAGAGCAGTCCTGCGGCTGAGGCGCTGGTCGGCGATCTGCGGCGGGCGCTGCAGAACCTCTACGATCCGGCCAGGCTCGCCAAGAGCCCCTTGATCAAGCTGTTCGGCGTCGGCCAGCAGCCCGACCCGGCTTCTGCGCTGCGCGATGCTCTGATGGCAGGGATTGAGGCCCTGCAGCCCGCCGACGACGTGCCCCCTCAGGCCGATGCCTGGCGCATCTACAGCATACTCAAGTTTCGCTACGTGGAGATGATCCCCCAACGCGAGATTGCGGCCAGCCTCGCTCTCTCTGTAAGGCAGTTGCGGCGGGGCGAGGTCGCTGCCCTCCAGGTGCTGGCCAACCACCTCTGGGTACACCACGGCTTGCAGCTCAGGGCCCAGGCTGCGGACCACAGCCGGCCTCCCCCAGGCACGGCGGCCGACCTCGGGGGAGCGGGCGATGAACTGCAGTGGTTGCGTTCATCGTTCATGACCGAAGCGACGGGCATCGACGAACTCATTGCGGCTGCCCTAAAGACGGTGTCGCCGCTGCTCGAGGCGGCTCAGGTGCGTGTGGAGAACTCGTTGCCCGGGGCGCTGCCGCGCGTGGCCGTACATGCCATACCCATGCGCCAGGCTCTGGTGACAATCCTCAGCACGGCCGCTCGCTGTGCACCGCTCGGGCGGATCGAGATTGCTGCGGTCGCCGAGCGCTGGCAAATCGGCATCCGCATCGTGCCGGTCGCAGGGCGGGCCAAGGTCCTACCGCTGGGGTGTGAGGATAGTGAGGGCCTGGAGATGGCCCGCCAACTGGCTGCCCACTCGGGCGGCTCGCTGGCCCTGCACCTGGAGAACGGCGCCAAGACGCCCTTTGAGGCGACGCTCATCCTGCCCACGGCCCAGCAGATCGGCGTGCTCGTCGCCGACGACAACATAGATACTCAGCGCCTCTTCCGGCGCTATCTGGAGGGCAGCCGCTATGCCTTTATCGGCGCCCGCGAACCCCTGCAGGCTGTTGCCCTGGCCACGGACCTGGCACCCAAGGTGATTATCCTCGACGTCATGCTGCCCGGCATGGACGGATGGGAGCTCTTGAGCCGCCTGCGCGAGCACCCCGTCACCCAGCATATCCCCGTCATCGTCTGCACCATCCTGCCCCAGGAGCAGTTGGCCCTCACCCTGGGCGCCGCCGCCTTCCTGCGCAAGCCCGTCAGCCGGGGGGCGCTGCTGGCGGCGCTCGATACTGTGGTGGCTGAGGACACGCCTGCGCGCCCCTGACCCATTCGACCCTCCGACCATTGGCCCCGAACCTTCCGGAGGGTGCGTGGGAGCCCGCTTGCCCCAAAGCCAAGCTCACGCCTCGATTTTGCCGGCGACGGCCGCCAGGCAGGCCAAGATCTGGGGCACGGTGAGCCCGCCGCGCTGCGTGATGCCCAGCGCGCCGGTGACAATCGGGTGCCCGGCAGGGTCCCGCGCGGACATGACGAGCACGGGCACGTTGCGCCAGGCCGGCTCTTCGTCGCGGGTGGCCAGCAACTGGAAACCGTCCATGCCCGGCATCACCAGGTCCAGCAAGACGGCATCGAGGCGCTGGCTGCGCAGAATGTTTAACGCCTGCTGCCCGTTCCCCGCGGTGAGCACACGATAGCCGCGCCCACTGGCCGTGAGCATGCGCCAGAACAGGCGCACCGCTTCGGGCTCGTCATCGACGATCAGGACCGTCCCACGGGTCACATGCAGCCGTTCCAGGGCGCGCAGGAGCACATCCCGCGAGACCGGCTTGACCAGATAGCCCTCTACGCCCAGGGCTTGCGCCGCCTCTTGCTCGCCGGGCAGCGTGCATACCAGCGCCGGCGTGCCGTAGGGCAGGGCCGACGATTGGCGGACGCGCTCGAGGGCCTCGCCGACGGCCAGATCGCTGACCAGCAGGGCGCGGGCAGGCACGCGCTCCATCTCCTGCCCGGCTTCCTCCAGATTGTCGGCGGTTGCCACTTCCACATCGCCCAGGTAGCGGGTCAGCATGCGCTGTAGGACGTTGCCCTTCTCTACCACGACGAGGCGCGGCCTGACCACCGGCGTGGGCACTTTGGGACGCTCCGTTCGCTCATGGTATTCCCAATCCGGGTCGAGCCAACGCTGGAAGGCGCTGGTCGGTGCCGGCGGCTCGAGCGGCAGGGCGAAGAGGATGGTCGTGCCCTGGCCCGGCTGGCTTTCCAGCCACATGCGCCCGCCGTGTAACTGGACAAAGTGCCTGCTGATGGCCAGGCCCAGGCCGGTGCCCCCGTGACGGCGGCGGATGGAGCCGTCGATCTGCTGGAAGGGCCGGAAGAGCTTGGCCTGCTGTTCGGGGGCGATGCCCGGCCCGGTATCGGCGACGCTGACCGCCAACTCGGCGCCCTGACGCCATACCCGCAGTGTGACGCCACCCTCCTCTGTGAACCGGCCCGCGTTCGAGAGCAGGTTGAGCAGCACCTCGCGAATGCGCGTGCGGTCGCAGAACACAAGGATGTCCTCGGGCATCTCGGTCTTCAGGTAGAGGCCCTTGGCCTCAAAGAGCGGGCTGATCGCCTCGACGGCAGACTCCACGATCTCGCGCAGCCAGGTGCGCTCACGGGTCAGCGCCATCTGGCCGGCCTCGATCTGGCTGAGGTCCAGGACGTCGTCAATCAGGCTGGAGAGGTGCTGGCTGTTGCGCAGGATGACGGAGAGGTCGGCACGGAGGGCGGGGGAGATGCGCCCGTAGGCCTGGGGCGCTTCCAGGATCATCTCGCTAAAGCCGATGATCATGTTCAGCGGGGTGCGCAGTTCGTGCGATACGTTGGCCACGAACTCGGCCTTGGCGCGCTCGGCCTCCTCGGCGACGCGGCGCGCTGCGCCCAGCAGATCGTTCAGGCGGGCCATCTGCACGGTCGCATCGGCCAGGTCCTTCACGGTCTGTTTCAGCTCCATCTGGGTATCGCGGGTCTGCTCTACCTCGCGGCGCGCGGCGCTGTAGGCAGCCCAGGACCAGCGCACGGAAGCATGCACCGGGTGCAGCCCGAGCCAGATGAGCAGAAAGACCCCCCAGACCATGCCCAGTGCCACCAGGTCGCGTCCGGGGGCATAGCCGGCCTGCAGGGCCCGCAGGATTATCACGCTGGCCCCTGTGCCCGTGAGGAGCCCGGCCGGCCAGCCGATGAAAAAGACCGCCAGACCGACAGGCAGGGCCAAAAGGAGCCGCGCATCGGGGAACCAGTGGGTCCCCGCCAGGATGGCGATCAGCCATAGCCCGACCAACAGCCAGGCCCGGGCCAGGTAGCTGGCGCGCAGGATCTGTTTGGCCGGGTAGGGGACGAGTTGCAGGAGGATGCCGATCATGCCGGCCGGCCAGGCCTCTTGGAATTGGATTGCGGCAATCAAGAGCCCCAGCCCGGCAATGTGGGTGGCCGCATAGAGCGAGCCCAGCCCTTCCCCCTGCAGATAGCGCAAGTTCGCTGCCTGCTCCACAGCCGACGTTGACGCGACCGGCTCAGCCATGGATCGAGACGCTCCTTCCGGGCCTCACTGCCCGTTATGACGGATACTGAGTGTGACGCTGTATGGGTGTCTTGGCGGCGACCTCTATCAATACAGTGAAATCCTGCGCCGGCAAAGGCTTATCGCTTGAGCGGGCCCCTTGCATCGGTGTCGTAGTAGCGAGTTCTCGCCCAAGCGGCAATAGGCAGGCTTCTGCGCTGAGCGGGAATCCTGTTTCCAAGTCACTCGGGCGGCTAAAGCCCGCTACTACGATATAGCTGCGCAGGCAGGGATGGGCAAGCAATGCGGCCCCTAGAACCGGCAGACCTCCGCCGCGGATTCCACCATGCGGCGCACCGTCCGCGCGTCCAGCCGCTCCACGCCCGGCCGTCCCGCTAGGGCATCGGCATAGTCGCTGCGGTAGAGGGTCAGCTCCAGCTCGATGGGCGGCTCCAGCCGCCAAGGTTTGAATTCGGCGGCCCGGCGCACGGCCTCGGCGGCGCCCCGGCGAATAAGGTTGTGGGCCACCTCCGGCGCCAGGCAGCGAGCGGCGTTGCGCCCCAACCCGCGCTTTACCGGCACGGTGACGATGCCCGGAAACTGGCTCTCGCCCTCGCGGCAGGCTGCCTCGTCGCCGGTGACCATAATCAGCGGCACACCATAGTGCCCGGCGACCGCCGTCTCCATGCCGATCTCCCCCACGGCTTGCCGGTTGATGCGGAAGCGGAACCAGTGGCGGGAATCCATGGTGTGATCCAAAAAGCCGTTGAGCGTGCCGGCCATGGCGTGGTGGCCGGTGAGGATGAGGCCGGCAAAGGTCTCGTCCAGCGAGGGCATGGGCGAAAAGCCCGTCGGCGTCTCGTAGACGGCGCGCGAGTCCATCTTTTCCAGTGCAAAGTGGGCGCCGCCGCCGTGGGTATCGCAAGCGATGACCTCCGTCGCACCGCCCGCAAAAGCGCCGGCAATGGCCGCATTGACGTCGGCCATCAGCAACTCTCGGCCCTGGGCATACTGGGGTTTGTCCGGCTGCACCTGCTCAGGCCGCCAAATGCCCGACGTGCCTTCCATGTCGCAGAGGATGTAGATGCGCATAGGACCTTCCTTTCGGGGATGCGGGGGAACCGAGGGGACGAAGGAACCAAGGAATCAGGGGAATCTGCTCCCCTCAGTTCCCTCTCCCAAGCTTCTCGGTTGCCCCAGTCGTCGATACCGCTCGCGTCAGCAAAAGGGTGAGCGCGGTGCAGACGAACAGGCAGCCGGCGGCGCTGCGCAGTACGGTCGGGATGCCGGCCTGCCCGGCGATGGCGGCGCCAAGCATTGGCGCCAGGAACATGACCAGGTTGAGCAGCAAGGTGTTCAGGGCTACGTAGCGCGGGCGCTCCGCGGGGGGCATGACGGCCAGCAGCCATTCGAACAGGCTGACATCGACGGCTGAGATGAAAAAGCCCCAGAGCAGCGCGGTGCACAGGAGCAGCCAGCGAGTGCCCGGGGTGGCCGTGCTGCCCAGCGCATAGGCGCTGCCCATGGCGGCTGTGGCCAGGGCCAGCATGCGCCCGGGCGTGAGCCGTCCGGCCATCCGCCCCCAAAAGTAGTAGCCGAGGGTCAGGGCGCTGTTCTCCAGCGTCGTCCGGCCGCCGATCCAGGCGTCGGAGGCCTGCAGGTTGCGCACCAAAAAGATGCTAAAGACACCCGACGGCAGCCAGATGCCCAGGCGCATAGCCAGGGTTATCAACGAAAAGGTCAGGAACCCGCTCCCATTGCGAAAGGGTTGGACGAGTTCGGCCAGCCGCGCCCGAAGCGGCAGGTGCGTCCGGACTACTGGCGCCGGCTCGCGCACTGGGATGTCGATCTGCGCATAGGACCAAGTGCTGAGCATGCCGACGACGAACGAGACGGTGAACATGAGCAAATAGTTCGCCGGCCAGGGCAAGCGCTCGAGCACCTGCCCGAAACAGGCCACGCTCAGCGCCGAGAGCATGCCCAAGAGCGCCCAGCGCGCCCCATTGACCGCCGCCCGGCGCCGGGGCGGGACGGCCTCGGCAACTACGTCGTAAAAGACCATGTTCCCCAGTGTCGATGGAATGGCCGTGAGCCCCCAAAGGATGACGATCGCCAGCGCAGCCGGCGCGGGGTTGAGCAGCACCGCCGCCGCGGCGATGACCGGATAGGAGAAGCGGAGCATGTAAAAGCAGTTCGCGCTCAGCCGCACGATATCTCGCCAACGGGCGACGATCGCGCCTGCGGGCAGGGCGAGGGCAATGCTCACCAGCGCCGGCAGTGAGGTCAGGAGGCTGACGACAAAGGCCGAGGCGCCCAGGCGCGCGAGGAGGACGGGCAGAAAGGCGATGATGCCGCCGTTGACGACACCAAAAAGCGCTGTGTGCAGCATCAGCCAGCGGATGTTGCGATCTTCCGGCGTGACGGGCCTGGCCCGGAACCGCTTGTAGACCGAAAAGATATAGCTCGCCATGTACACCTGACTTGCGGCCGGCAAAGCCCCTGGCCGGTGACGTCGCTGCAGTGCGGGTTCGGCGCGCCCCAACAGGTAGCAGGGCGTGACAGCGAGCCTTATCTGCTGGCGCCTTGGCAAGGCACCATAAGCCGGCCACCAGCGTCAAGGGGACGCAATAGGCGCAGAGCGGAGGACCAGCAATGTCAGCGCACTTGTCAGTGTACTCGGATTGCAGGTTCCTGCAAAACGGGGCGGCCCGGCGTGGGCCGACGCCACGCTGCGGCGGCCAGGGCCAGGCCGGCGAGGGCCAGGGCGAGGTAGCCGATCTGCTCGGCACTCAAGCCCCCCCAGACCTCCAGGCGCGCCTCGCGCCAGATGTCCAGCGCCGCCAGGCCCAGGCCGGTGACGATGGCGTAGCAGGCGAGCCGCCCCCGGCCGCCGCGCGCTCGCCGCACCAGGATGGCCCAGAGCACGAGGCTCAGGCCGCCGGCAATCCATTGCAGGGGGAAGCGAGGCGTGACGTGCCCATAGCTGTCGCGCATCTGCGGCGCCCAGTGGTAGCTGATGGGCAACGGCACACCGGCCTGGGCGCCATGGGCGGCGGCGCCGAACCAGGCCAGAGCCTGGCCAAAGGCCAGCGCGGGGGTTGTAGCGCCGGCGACGTCCATAAAGCGGCGCCTGCGCCAGACGCAGAACGCCGCCAGGCCCAGCGCTCCGCCTGCGATAGCGGCCGGGAAGAAGAACCCCTCGCCCCAGGGCCGGATCAGCAGCCCGAGATGCCGGGCACCGTCAGGCTCCCGGGTGGCCACATAGCCCAGGCGGCCCAGCAGGGCAGCCGGCGCCAGCATCCAGACTACTATCGCCAGGGTCTCCTCGCCGGCCCAGCCGCGACGCTGAGCCTCCAACCTCAGGTCGAGCACGGCAAAGAGGAGGCCCAGGGCGATGAACAGGCTGTAGCTGAAGAGAGGCGTGGAACCGAATCGAAAAACAACCAACGGCATAGACACAACTCGCAATCCAACGCAGGGGCAGACCCTGCCGGTGCAAAAGGCCAACACGGCGGCTAGTGCCCAAATGGCAGCCTCCTGATGCCCCGCTACTTGTCAGCACTTACGCGGTGGCACCCTCCCGCAGGTTGCAGGATCTGTCCGGTTGGCGGAATCGCCACCTCCGAGGCAGGCCTGCCGCAGTTGCAGCCTCCTGGAACCTGCGGGAGGGTCTATTTGAAGGGCACTGTTGCTGGGCTTGAAAACACGCTCTAGTAGTGCGGCGCAGAGATTCTGATGGGTGCGACTCTCCCATGCGGCGCCATGTTACCCATCAGAACTTGTGCGGCGCAGCACTAATGCTGCAGCCCCTCCACGACCCGCGCGTACTTGTCCGCCAGGTCCTGCGCCTGCGGAGCCGAGTTGGCCTCGGCGAACACGCGGAAGAAGGGCTCATCGGGGTCGGGCAACACCAGCACCCACTCCCCTTCCAGGTCGATGCGTGTGCCGTCGATCTGGTCCTTGCGCTTGGGCTTGTACTGCTCGTTCAGCAGGCGCATCACCGTCCCCTTGTACTCCCAGGGGCAAGAGACGCGGCGCTCGGCGATATAGTAGGACGGCAACTCGGCGATGACCTCCGAGAGGGAGGTATTCTGCGTCACCAGATATTCTAGCAGCTTGGCCAGCGCAAAGAGCCCATCGGCGCCGGGGTGCAGGGCGGGGAAGATCAGGTTGCCCGAGCCGTCGCCGGCCATGATGACCTCGCCCTTGCTGGCCGTGGCCATCAGATCCTGCAGGTCTACCCGTGTGCGCTCTACTGTGCCGCCATAGCGCGTGGCAATCTGCTCAAAGATCGACGGCATGTTCACCGGCACGGCGATAGTGCCGCCCTGATTGGCCCGCAGCGCCAGGCTGGCCAGCGCGGCCAGGGCCGTAATCGAGGGCACTATGTGCCCGTGCTCGTCGATCAGGAATAGCTTCTCGCCGCCCACATCCAGGCGAGCGGCCAGCCGCGCCTGGACGGCCTGCGAGATCAGCGCCAGTTGCTGCAGCGAGCGGTCAAACTCGTCCTGGCGGATGGACATGCGTGTCTCATCGATCGAGGCGTTGAGCGCCACCACCTGGCACTGTAGCTCGTTGAGGATGGGGGGGAGCACCAGCGCCGTCGGCGCGTTGGCATGGTCAACGACGATGTTTGGCCTCGCCGCCCGGATGGCCTCCACATCCAGCGCCGCCAGGAAATCCTGCGTGTAGCGCTCGATCACGCCCGGCGCGTATTCGATGGTGCCGATCTCGTCCAGATACACCCGCCGAAAGTCCTCGCGGAAGAACACCCGCTCGATGTTGCGCTCGGCCGACTTGCTCAGCGTGAGCCCCTGAGAATCCATAAAGCGGATATCGACCACGCGATTGTCGTGCGGGGAAAGCCGGACGTGCACGCCGCCCGCCGCATTGCTGACGCGCGTATAGTAGCGAGCCACGGGAATGGGTACGCTGCGCAGGTCGAGGGCGTTGACCCCCGCCGAGGGCAGGCCGGAGATGATGGCCCGCTTGATCATGCGTGGGCTGCGGTGCGGGTCGCGGTTGATCGTCACCGTCGAGCCCTTGGGCAGGCTGGCGCCAAAGGCGGCTCCGAGCTTGCTGGCGAATTCGGGCGTCATGTCCACATTCACCTGGCCGGTCACACCAAAGCGCCCAAAGAGCACCCGGCGCCCCTGCGAGCCCCAGATGATGCTCGTCTTGACCGTCGCCCCGGCCTCGATCTCTTTCTCCGGCCAGATCTTGACGTTAGGGTGGATGACCGCGCCGGTGCCGGCGACAGAGCCGTCGCCGATCACAGCGCCCTCAAAGACGACTGTCTTGCTCTTCAGGCTGCACTGCCGGCCGACGATCGCGCCGCGCAGCTCGACACCCTCGCCGATGTACGAGTTCCGCCAGATGATGCTACGATCGACATGGGCGCGATTGTCGACGACCGAATAATCCCGCACGGCGCTGGGGCCGTGGATGACCACACCGCCCTTGATCTTGACCCCGTAGCCCAGGTAGATGGGGCCGTAGAGTTGGGCATCGGGGGCGATCTCGACCTCGTCGGCGCACCAGATGTTGCCGCCGATATGCTGCCCCAGCGGCTCCAGGTGTACCTTGCCCTCGAGCATGTCTGCCGAGGCGCGCATGTACTCCTGCAAGTTGCCGATGTCTCCCCAGTAGCCGGAGGCGACATAGCCGTAGAGCGGATCGCCGCGCTCGAGCATCATGGGGAAGAGCTCCTTGGAAAAGTCAAAGGGCACTCCGGGCTGAAAGTAATCCAGCACCTGCGGTTCGAGGACATAGATGCCGGTATTGACCGTGTCTGAGATGATCTCGCCCCAGCTCGGTTTCTCCAGGAACTGCTGGATGCGTCCTTCGGCATCCAGTACGATCACCCCATATTCCAAGGGGTTCGGCACGCGATAGAGGGTAAGCGTCGCCAGGGCCTGCCGGGCCTTGTGCTGGTTGAGAATCTCGGTGAGGTCGAAATCGGTCAGCGCGTCGCCGCTGATTACGAGAAAGGTGTCGTCGAGAAATTCCTGGGCATTCTTGACACTGCCGGCGGTTCCCAGGGGGGTCTCTTCGATGGAATACTGGATGTTCATCCCGATGCTGTGGCCGTCGCCAAAGTCATCTTGGATCACGTCGGCCATGTATTGCAGGGTTACTACGACATCGGTGATGTTGTGGCGCTTGAGCAGATCCAGGATGTGAGCCATGACCGGCTTGTTGACGATGGGCACCATGGGCTTGGGCCGGCTGATGGTCAAGGGGCGCAAGCGCGAACCAGCACCGCCAGCCATGACGACTGCCTTCATCCTGCGCTACTCCTTTCCATGGTGGAACGGGGAGAGACTGTGTTGGGTTTGGCGAGAATCATACCACAAACGTGGGGCAAAGTAAACCACTTTGCAACGGCAAAAGCCCGGCCCAGTTCTTGCTACGCAGGTTGCGCATTGCCCTGCCCCGCAAAGCGCAGGGCGGTGAAGCCGGCTTGGGCTGCGGAACCGACCGCGATGCGCTGTGGGGAGGGCACGCTTGGAGGCCATACTATCGTGGCTGAGGCGTCGCTGGCTGCTGGTGCTGGTTGTTCTCGCCTTTATTCTCTTTGTGGCGTTCAACTGGAATGAGCTTGCGGGCCTGGTCAATGCGTTGGTTCAGGGCCAGTGGGCCTGGGTGCTGGCCGCTCTCCTCTCGCAGACGGCCTACTATTTCTTGTATGCCATCCAGTACAAGCTGGCCTTTGCCACCGTGGAGGTCGCGAGCCAGGTCATCGAGATTATCCCGGTTCTGTTCGCTTCGATATTCGTGCGCACGGTGGTGCCCTCTGGGGGCGTCAGTGGTGCGGCCCTCTTTGTGGACGACGCCACCCGGCGGGGCCAGTCGGGGGCTCGCGCGGCAGAGGGCGCCCTCCTCGTCCTCGCGCTCGACCTGGGAACCCTGACGCCTCTCCTGCTCTACAGCCTCGCCTACCTGAGGGGCCAGGGGCAGTTGGTCGCCTACCAGATGATCGGCTCGATCATCTACTTGTTGTTCGTGGCCGGGCTGGTCGCGGCGCTCCTTCTGGGGCGCTGGAGTCCGGGGCTGCTGCGCGGCTTGTTCGACGCTTTGGTGCGCGCCGCGAACTGGGCGGCGAGACGCATCGGCCGCCCAGACTTTTTGCCCCCGGACTGGGGGGCCAGGACCCAGGCCGACTTTTCCCGCGCCGCCAATGCGCTGGCCACTCACCGGAACTCTTTAGGGCGCACGGTGGCCGTGGCCGCGGTAGCGCAACTGATCAACCTCGTCACGCTGGAGGCTATCGCTAACGCCTACCGGCAACCGCTCAGCTTTGGCACCGTGGTCACGGCATTCTCGCTGGAGGCCGTCTTTTCGGTAGTTACCATCATCCCCAATGGGCTCATCGTCGCCGAAGCCGTCATGGTCAGCGTCCTCACCTCGCTCGGAGCCTCCACGGCCAACGCCATCCTGATCACCATCGTCTATCGCGGCCTCAGCGTCTGGCTGCCCCTGCTCGTCGGGTTCCTCTTCCTGCGTTACGTGCGCACCTTTGGGGGGAGCGGGCGCCCGGGCCTGGGTGGGTAAGGAGTCCCGTGCGAGCGTAAAGTGGTCAAGCCGCGACGAGCGATGTGCTGAGCGAGCCCGGGACGTGCCTCGCTTGGCGCCAAGCTCCGCACAGGCGCGCCAAGGTCCTCAGTTCGCTTGTTTGGCCGTTTGTGTGGCTTGGCGGTTCGAGTCGCTCGCGGAGGACTCCCCGGCTTGGCGAAAGAGGGAGTCCCGCGCGAGCGTAAAGCGGCCAAGCCGCAATAGGCGGCATGTTGAGCGAGCTCGGGACGTGCCCCAATAGAAGCCAAAGCCGGGGCTTGCGCACAAGCGCGGCGCCGTCCTCAGCTCGCTCGTTTGGGCGCCTTTGTGGGTTGGCCGCAGGACTCGCTCGCGGAGGACTCCCCTAGTTGGCGAGAGAGGGAGTCCCGTGCGAGCGTAGCACGGCCAAGCCGCAATAGGCGGCATGTTGAGCGAGTCCGGGATGTACTTCGCTCGGCGGCAGGCCTCGCACAGATGCGCCACGGTCCTCAGCTCGCTTGTTTGGCCGCCTGTGTGAGTTGGCGGCGGGAGTTGCTCGCGGAGGACTCCTCTGGTTGGCGAGGGAGTCCCGTGCGAGCGTAAAGTGGCCAAGCCGCAATAGGCGGCATGTTGAGCGAGCTCGGGACGTGCCCCAATAGAAGCCAAAGCCGGGGCTTGCGCACAGATGCGCCACGGTCCTCAGCTCGCTTGTTTGGCCGCTTGTGTGGGTTGGCCGCAGGACTCGCTCGCGGAGGACTCTGTTGGTGGTGGAAGAGGGAAACCCGCGCGAGCGTAGCGCGGCCAAACCGCAATAGAAGCCATGCTGAGCGAGTTCGAGATGCGCTTCAATGAGCGCTAGAGCACGCCCGATGCTTGAACTGCTCTGCAAAGCACACTATAATGCAGACAGTGCTCATCTTGTGTCCGTCGCGTGTACTATTCTGGGCAAGACTGTCGGAGTCTCAGGTAACCGAGGTGCTACATGATAGAAGAACGGCACCCGCCGCACATTTATGCCGAAAACGCGTGGTACTTTATCACCGCCAGCACCATTCGCCACCGACGGCTCTTCGACAGCGACGCCAAGCGGGCCTTACTGCGTGATCATCTGCAAGCCTGCACAAAATCCTGCGGGGTCAGCCTCTTTGCCTGGGTCATTCTCGCCGATCATTACCATCTGCTAATGCGTGTCGGCGAGACCGCGCTGCTCTACGCCTTCATCAGAGTTCTGCATTCCAAGAGTGCACAGTTCCTGAACAAGCTCGATGGCACCCGCGGACGCAACGTCTGGTATCAGTACTGGGATCGCTTCGCGCGTAATGGGCGGGAGTTTTGGTCCTACTTTAACTATATTCACATCAACCCACTGAAGCACGGTTACGTGCAGATCGCCAATGGTGCTCTGCCCGTTGAGCACGGAGAGCTAAAGCCTGAGCCCGAGCGCTCGTTGGACCTGCACGAGTGTCTTGCTTCCTATCCCTTTTCCAGCTATGACTACTACCTGCGCAAGTATGGGCGCGAGTTCCTGACGGACGTCTGGCTGCGGTATCCGCTTCCCGACCATATCGCTGGGATGGAAACCTAGCTGGGCCGTCCTCAGCTCGCTTGTTTGGTCGCTTGTGTGGCTTGGCGGCTGGAGTCGCTCGCGGAGGACTCCTCTGCTCGGTGCCAGGTTGGGAGTCCTGGGCGAGCGTAGAGTGGCCAAGCCGCAACGAGTGCCATGCTGAGCGAGCCCGGGGCGTGCTTCGCCTGGCGCCAAGCTCCGCACAGGCGCGTCACGGTCCTCAGCTCGCTTGCTTGGCCGTTTGTGTGGCTTGGCGGCGGGAGTCGCTCGCGGAGGACTCCGTTGGTGGCGAGAGAGGGAGTCCCGTGCGAGCGTAGTGCGGCCAAGTCGCAACGAGCGATATGTTGAGCGAGCTCGGGACGTGCTTCGCCCGGCGCCGGGTCTCGTACAGGCGCGCCACGGTCCTCAGCTCGCTTGCTTGGCCGTTTGTGTGGCTTGGCGGTTCGAGTCGCTCGCGGAGGACTCCTCTGGTTGGCGAAGAGCGAGCCCCTGGCGCCAAGCTCCGCACAGGCGCGTCA
>DAOUGZ010000239.1:0-22343 GCA_034428955.1 Anaerolineae bacterium
AAGAGCCGGTCGCGGGCCACCTCGCGGCCGCCCCGGCTGAGCAGGGCAAAGGCGCCGTGGGTCGTGCCGCCGAGCCGCAGCCACTCGGCCTCGTCGAACTCGGCGAGGAGGGTAGAGGCGTTGGCCGGCAGCGCTACCTGGCGGCGGATGTCGATGGGGTAGCCGCCGGCGAGGGCAAAGAGGCCGCAGCGCAGCTCGCCCTCCCAGGCCGGCCCCTCGTTCACGCCGAACACGCGCACCTTGCCCTCCTCCACGGCCAGGGCGACGGCGAGGGATTGGAAGGCGCGGCGGACGGGGTGGAAAGCCGGCGTGCGCCGCAGGTAATAGTCGACGATGGTCCAGCTCCGGGTGGCCGGCCAGCAGTCGTTGTACATCCAAAAGATGGCCGAGGCCGTGTCGAACATGCGCCGGCGAAAGTTGCGGATGTACTCGACCAGGCCCTCGCCCTGGACGACGCCGGCCCAGTAGACGTAATCCTCCAGACTCATGGTATCGATGGAGCGGCCCAGCCACTGGACGAGCATGGCGTCGGGGTAGCAGTCCTCGCCCCAGTAGGCGACCGAGTTGTCATGGTGCTCCCAGGCAAAGGAATGCGGCCGCTCGTGCCCGGGCGGCAGGCAGGCGCGCACGGTGGGCAGGGCCGTGGGGCCGAGGATGCCGCCTTCGTTGGGGAAGCGGCAGGTCATGGCCCGATACTGGCGAAAGTCCGTGTCGCCAAAGCCGATAGACCAGGGGTGCTGGTCGCCCATGTCGTCGCGGTTGGGGAACTCGTAGCCGGGCGAGAAGGGCGAGCTGGGGTGATAGTAGCGCGTGCCGTCCTCACGCCCGACGATGACCGGCAAGACGACGTGGTAGAGGGAATAGTCCGGGCAGTTCACGCCCAGGTGCCGCGCTCCGCCTCCCGCCGGGTCCATGTCTCCCTCATAGTGGCCGACCCACTGCCACTCCAGCTCGTTGTTGCCGCACCAGACGATCAGGCTAGGGTGGTGGGCCAGCCGGCGCACCTGGTAGGTGGCCTCGCGCTTGACGTCGGCGACAAAGTCTGGGTCATCGCCCGGATACTTGGCGCAGGCAAAGATAAATTCTTGCCAGACCATGATGCCCCGCTCGTCGCAGAGGTCGTAGAGGTCCGTGCCCTCGTAGAGCCCGCCGCCCCACACGCGCAGCAGGTTGCTGTTGGATTCCAGCGCCCGCTCCACAAGCCCCTGGTAGCGGGCGCGGTCGATGCGCGCCAGGATCATGTCGGCCGGGACGAGGTTGGCCCCTTTGGCAAAGATGGGCTTGCCGTTGACCTCGAGCACAAAGTAGCGGCCGCCCTCGGGGTGGGGGTCCTGGTTCACACGCACGTGGCGAAAGCCGACCCGCCGCGTATCGCTGCCGGCGACCTCGCCGCCCACGGTCAGTGTGGCGCGGACGGTGTAGAGCGGCTGCTCGCCGTGGTTCACCGGCCACCAGAGCTTGGGGTTTTCCAGGGAGAGGGTGGCCTCCACCGGGTGCAGGCCGGGGAGTATCTCGACCTCCCTCTCACGGCGCACACCCGTGCCCTCGATCTCGACCGTGAGAGTGCCCTTTTGCGCTTGGCTGCCGAGCCCCTCAGCAAAGACGCGCGCGGTCACCGTGCCGCGCTGCAGGTCCGGCGAGAGGTCGGCCAGGGCGACGAGCCGGTCAAAGCGCACGCCGGAGCAGACCTCCAGGTAGGCGTTGCCGCTGATGCCCACATTCAGCAGGCGGGTGGACCAGTCCCAGCCGAAGGAGGACTGGGTCTTGCGCAGCCAGTTGCGCTTGGTGAGCTCGGAATCCTCGTGCATGCCATAGCCGCGACCGGGCCGGTCGGCGGCGGCAAAGAGCCCGGCCTCGACGGCCACGACGACGGTGTTCTCGCCGGCCTTGAGGCCCTCCGTCACGTCGAGGCGGCAGGGGTAGAAGGCGTTCTGGTGCCTGCCGACCTCCCGGCCGTTCAAGTAGACGGCGGCGGCCAGGTCCAGCGTCTCAAAGACGAGGAAGGCGCGCTCCCCCGGGGCGAGGGCCGGCGCGTCAAAGGTGCGGCGGTAGTACCACACCGTCTCCTCGACCCAGCGGGCGGCCAGGGCGTTGAGGCCCAGCGAGGGGTCCCCAATCAGCCCGGCGCGCATGAGGTCCAGATGCACCTCGCCGGGCACCTGCGCCTCGAGGGCGGGCAAGACTCCCGCTTTGGGGCCGATGGCGCGCGGCAGGCGGTCTCCCCGCTGCCCGTCGGACCAACGCAGTTTCCAGGTACCGTTCAGATCGATGCGTTTGTACATGAGGCCTCCATGGGTGCTCTGCTATACAACCGTGCGTCGTACCTGGGGCAGGGGTTTGTGTGGGGTTGCCGGCAACTCCACACAAACCCCCTCTATCCGGATGTGGGCGACCGGAACACCTCGCGCACGGCCAGGGCGGCCGGCTTGAGGTTGCCCTCAAAGTCGATGATGGAGGTGTTGGCGGTGCAGGGAAAGCTGTCGTGCCCCATCCAGATGAGAAACCCCCCACAGCGCGGGAAGCGCTCTTTGCAGGCGCGGGCGGCGATGGCCAGCGCCTTGGCCTGGCGCGCCTGGCTCCAGGCGACGTACTCGCCCAGGCTCTGCGGCTCGCGGCCCTTTTCGGCCACAAACCTCTCCCACTCGATCCACCAGGCGGTGCGCCGCCAGAGCGGGTTGGCGTGGCTGGCGGGCATGGTGCTCAGGTCGCCCCGGTAGTGGCGGATGAGCCGGGCCGGGCTGGCGCCGGGCGCGCCGGTCTCGGAGCGGAAGAGGGCATCGTCGGCCTGCCAGTATTCCTCCCAGGCGTCCAGATCACCGTCGACTCGCCAGGGGCCGTGCACGTCCCAGTGCAGGCCCTTGCCGAAATCGCAGGCATCGCCCGAAAAACGCGGGCCGGAAGACGAGGTGGGCAGGAAGCGCCGGCCGGGGTCCAGCTGGGCCACGACATCCTGCAGGCGGGCGATCAGCGGGTGCGTGGCGTCCACCGGCTTGCCGCCGCCCTTTTTGCTGCCGTCGAGGGCGCCCTGCAGCTCGTTGCCGCCGCACCAGAGAAGGAGCGAGACGTGGTGGCCGCGCCGGGCGATGTACGATTCGGCGACGGCCGCCAGGGCCTCGATGGACTCGGTGTCTTCCGGGGGCCAGTTGTCCAGGCCCGAGGAGGAGAGGGGGAACTCTTGCCAGACCATCAGGCCCAGCTCGTCGCACAGCCGGTAAAAGACGGCCTTTTCCAGGTAGGCGCCGCCCCAGACACGCAGCAGGTTGCAGCCCAGGTCGCGGTAGGCCTCCAGACGGAGGCGATAGTCCTCCTCGCCGACGTCGGAGAAGTTGGGGCGGATGGGCGTCCAGTTCACGCCCTGTAAAAAGACCGGCCGGCCGTTGACGGCGCAGAGCCAGGGGTCCGCCTCCGCCGGCGCGCCCTCACAGGGCCGCCACTCGACGTGCCTGAAGCCGACGGTGCGTTGCGCCTCATCCACCTTGTAGCCGTCGGCATCCAGCAGGCGGCAGGTGAGGGTATACAGGGGCTGGGCGCCCGCGCCGTTGGGCCACCAGAGATCGACGGGCAGATCGCGCCACTCGAGCCCGGCGGCAAACTCGGCCACAGGCACCTCGACGCTGCGCAGCGGGCCGCCCTCGCCCTCGAGCGTGACCTGCACCCAATACCCCTCGCCGGCCTCGGCACTGCCGCGCACCTGCAGGCGGCCGCGGCGGGTTGAGGGGTCCACATCCGTACGGCAGGTCAGCTCGCCCAGCTCCTGCCCCTGGGTCACCTCCAGGTAGAGGGAGTCCCAGATGCCGGTCTGTACCAGGCGCGCGGTCCAATCCCAGGTATAGTTAAAGCGCGGCTTCCACTCGGTCATCTGCGAGGTGTAGCCGAGCTGGCCGAGCCAGCGGGGCGGCGCCTCAAAGATGATCTGCAGCACGTTGCGGCCGGGTTGGAGGTAGAAGGTCAGGTCGAAGGTGTAGGGGGTGAAAGAGCCCTTGAAGGTGCCTACATCCTTGCCGTTGAGCATCACGCGCCCGGCATAGTCCAGGCCCAGGCAGCGCAGGCGAAAGCGAGTGCCCTCCTGTAGCCAGGCTTCGGGAATCTCGGCCTGGTAGATCCAGTGGCGGTTCTCCACCCACTCGCAGAGGCGGGCGTTGAGGCCCACGTTCCAGTCCGGCAGCTCGCCGGCGCGGCGCAGGGCCTCCTGCACAGAGCCGGGGACGGGCGCGGGGATTGCATGCACGTCGGCCCAGGGCGCGGCGGTAATATCCGGCGTGGGGTGAGAGCGCCATTCATAGGGGGTGAACCCGGCGACATGCCACTCGAGGTGGGAGAGGTCATGGGTATATTTCATGGTCAGATGAAGCCTTTCCAGGGGCCTATAAGGTATGCTCGGTACGCATAATAATCTCCTCCTGCATCTGCGGGGAGAGGCCGACGAAATAGTCGCTGTAGCCGCCGATGCGCACGACCAGGTCGCGGTACTCTTCCGGGTGCCGGCGCGCGGCGAGGAGGGTCTGGCGGTCGACGACGTTGACCTGCACCTCGAACCCGCCGCGCCGCAGGTAGGTCTCGGCCACATCCAGCAGGCGGGGGACGAACTCGCGGTCGTCGGCGGGACGGTTGAACTTGAGATTGACCGCAATGCCGCCCAGGTGGGGCGTGTGGCGCCAGCGTGTCGCCGAGAGCACGGCGGCGGTGGGGCCCAGCCGCTCACGGCCCTGCGCCGGCCCCGAGCCGTCGCCCAGGGGAAAGCCGGCGCGGCGGCCGTCGGCCGAGGCGGCGGTAACGCGCCCGAGCTGCTCGTGCATCACCCAACAGAAAAAGCCGGAGAGGAATGGGCCGCCCAGGTAGGTGCTGTAGCGAGCCACTTCGACGGCGATCCAGCTGGCGACCTCGCCCGCCAACGCGTCGACGCTCTCGTCGTCGTTGCCGTATTTGGGAGCGCGGTGCAGGAGGCGGAGCCGCAGTTCCTCGCGCCCTGCAAAATCATCGGCCAACACCTTTACCAACTCGTCGAGATCGATGGCTCGTTCCTCATAGACGAGCCGGCGGATAGCGGCGAGCGAATCCACCAGGTTCGAGAGGCCGACGAAGGAGGGCTCGATCCAGTTGTAGCGGGCGCCGCCGTGGTCAATGTCGCGGCCGCGGGCCAGGCAGTCGTTTACAAAGCAGGAGAGCAGCGGAAAGCCGCCGTTGTAGCGCCGCGTGGCCTGGCTCGTGTTCTCGGCAATCACTGCCTGGCGCACGGCGTGGGCGAGTCGCTGCCGGTAACCCGCCAGGAGTGCGGCAAAGGTCGCGGGCCGCGGGTCGGTGGCCGGCGGGGGCTCCACGGGGGCCTGCAGCGCGGGCGAGGGGGCGGCAGAGAGGGCGGGCAGGCCGAGCTGGTCGTGCAAGAGCTGCAGCAGGTTGATGTAGGGACTGGCGACATAGACGTTCGACGAGGCGATGGGCGTAATCTCGACGCAGGTCGAGTGCTGGTAGAGGCAAGCCTCCGCTGGGGGCAGCCCCACCTCCGCCAGGCCGCGGGTGATCACCTCGTCGTTGAAGATGGCCGGGTTCGAGAGCCCCTGGGCCAGCAGGCGCCCGGCCTCGTCCATGACCTCGCGCGGGGTATCCGGCGTCCAACACAGGCCGACGCAGGGGTAAGAGAGGCGCACGTGCCCGATGCTGTGCAGGAAGAGGCCCGTGAGCTCGTTGCAGATGTCGGCGCCGGAGGCATCGCGCCCGCCGAGCATCCAGCCCACGGCCAGCCCGCGCGGCGTGTACTCGCTGAGCAGGAGGGCCAGGCAGTCGATCAGCTCCTGCGCCTGCTCGGGCGTGAGGCGGCCGGCGGCCACGTCGCGCCGGTAGAAGGGCAGGAGGTAGCGGTCCGGCCGGCCCAACTGGAAGAGGAGCGTACGCTGCCCCGCGCAGAGGCAAAAGGTCACGAAATGGATGGACTGCAGCGCCTCGCGGAAGGTGCGCGGAGGGAACTCGGGCACGCGGCGGCAGGTGGCGGCAATCTCCTGCAGTTCGGCCTGGCGGGCGGGGTCGGGCTCGGCGGCAGCCTGGGCATCGGCCAGCTCTGCATAGCGCCGGGCCAGACCGAGGAGGCCGTCCAGCGCGATCAGGCAGGCGCAGTAGAAGGCATCCTTCTCCAGGGCCTCCGGCCGGGCCAGGTCGAGCCGAGCGCGGTGGCCGGCGATCTCGCGGCGCAGGCCGTCGACGCCCAGGCGCAGCAGCTTGTCATAGTCGATGGCCATGTGCGCTCGCTGGCCCCATACCGGCGCCTCGGCGGGCTGCACCGTTGCCCGGTATCGATCGAGCTCTGCCTCCTCGGCGGCAGTCAACTCGCGGCGGGCGAATTTGGCCACCAACAGCTCGCCGGGGTCAATGATGGGGGTCAAGCCGCGCAAGATGGCCGCAGTGGCCCGCGCGCGGCGGACGACGGTCCACGGCTCGCTGCCCGACGCGGCCCACGAACGCGCCCAGAGAAGCTCCGGCTCCAGGTCCAGCTCCGCGGCCTGCACCTGGGCCAGGGCGTGGGTGCGCAACTGCTGGATGCGTAGTGTAGGCTGGCTCATATCCCCCCTGACTCTGAGGGCCACCCATTGGCCCCCAACTCATTATACCACGATTGGCGCCGCGTGTAGGCATTTGGACTTTAGGGCTTCAGGGGGTACACCCCAGAAGCGTCGGTGCATCTGCGACCCGAGTTGTGCATATGGCCGAGACCGCCCAAGGCTACCGGGGCAAGCCTCGGACTAGAGAAGCCCCTTGCGGGCTGGGGAGCTCGACGACGCTCGCTTTCCGGCTTGCGACGTGGCGATCCATTCGCTGTACATGTTACTCTTCAATAGCAGACCGGGCGTGGGAGCCCGGTCTGCTATTGAAGGGTGATGGGCACAGCGAGATGCCCTGACTTGGGCGAACTCGGGTTGCCCAGGCAATTCGGGGATGCACCCGGCTTCCGGTTTGTGACTCATCTTGACAGCCCAGGCGTTCTCTGTTATGATGCAATTATGATATTGTTGACCAACAAAGTAAGGATAGTGCCATGAAGCTGACTCAGAGGGGCGAGTACGGCCTGCTGGCCCTGCTGGAGCTGGCGCGCTGCTACGGGCAGGGGCCGCTACAGGCTGGGGCCATCGCCGATGCGCGGGGCATCCCTACCGCCTATCTGCAGCATATCCTGCTCACGCTACGCCGCGCTGGGCTGGTGCGCAGCGAGCGCGGGTCGCGCGGCGGGCACGAACTGGCTCTGGAGCCCGGCTCGATCACGTTGCTGGCTGCCGTCGAGGCCCTCGAGGGTTCCACAGCGCCGGCGCCGTGCGTCGATGCCGGGGGGATGCCGAGCTGTCCCGGCCAGGCGCAGTGCGTGCTAGCCGACGTCTGGCGAGAGGTGGACGAGGCGGCGCGGGCCATCCTGGCCGGCATCACGCTGGCCGAGCTGGCGCGGCGGGAGCGGGCAGCCGAGGCCACGCCGATGTATTACATATAGTGGATAGTGAATGGGGTTGCAGCCGGGAGGAAGGGAGCAATATGAGAATCGCAGGGGATGTGACCGAGCTGGTGGGGCGCACGCCGTTGGTGCGGCTGAACCGGGTGACGGATGGGGCGGTCGCGACGGTGGCCGTCAAGCTGGAGAGCTTTAACCCCCTCTCCAGCGTCAAGGATCGCATTGCCGTGAGTATGGTCAGCGCCGCCGAGCGCAGCGGGCGCCTCAAGCCGGGGGCGACGCTGGTAGAGCCGACGAGCGGCAACACGGGCATCGGCCTGGCCTTTGTGGCCGCGGCCCGGGGCTATCGCCTGATCCTGACCATGCCGGAGACGATGAGCATCGAGCGCCGCAAACTCCTGGCGCACCTGGGGGCCGAGATCGAGCTCACCCCCGGCGCGCAAGGGATGCCGGGGGCCATTCGCCGGGCCGAAGAGCTGGTTGCCTCGACCCCGGGCGCGCTGATGCTGCAGCAGTTCGAGAACCCGGCCAACCCCGAGGTCCACCGTCGGACCACCGGCCCCGAAATCTGGGAGGACACGGAGGGCCGGGTGGATATCTTTGTCGCCGGCGTCGGCACGGGCGGCACCCTCACCGGAACGGCCGAGGTGCTCAAGGCGAAAAAGCCGGCCCTGCGCGCTGTGGCGGTGGAGCCGGCTACCTCGCCCGTGCTCTCCGGCGGGTGTGCAGGGCCCCACGGCATCCAGGGTATCGGCGCCGGCTTTGTGCCGG
Organism: Anaerolineae bacterium; assembly: GCA_034428955.1. Lineage (GTDB taxonomy): Bacteria > Chloroflexota > Anaerolineae > SpSt-313 > SpSt-313 > DAOUGZ01. The sequence continues at coordinate 8,198 of DAOUGZ010000239.1, forward strand.
CGGTGCTGAACCGCCAGATCATCGACGAGGTCGTGCGTGTGGCCGATGCGGACGCCCTGGCCATGGCCCGCCGCCTGGCGCGCGAGGAGGGGTTATTGGTGGGCATCTCCTCCGGCGCCGCCGTCCACGCTGCCGTCGAAATCGCCCGCCGCCCCGAGAACGCGGGCAAGCTCATCGTCGCCGTCGCACCGGATACGGGGGAGCGCTATCTCAGCACGGCGCTGTTCGAGGGCTGAGTCCGAGGGGAAAAGACGAAGAACGTCCACCGCAAAGGACGCCAAGGACACACAGCAGGGGCGGGGTCACCCCGCCCCTACCGCACTCGCGGCGTCTGCACCGACCGATGAAAACTCGCAACCGTAGATGTCCTTAGCGTGTCTTTGCGCCCTTTGCGGTAGACCCCCCCGGCCACCACAGAAAGCAGGGCATCGTGACCACATTGTACCTGGCCCGGCATGGCCAGACCCTATCGAACACCCATCCCCTCACGGACCACGCTTGACGTTGGATGCCTTACGCCTCACCCCTGACCTCACGCTCCAGCCGCGCAAAGAACGCGCGCATGAACGCATCGCGCTCTTGGCCGATGCGCCGGGCAGTGGGGGTGAAGAGGATGCTCTGCAGGCGCGAGAGCTTGAAGGCGTACTCGTGCACGGGGGTGTGCTCGGCGGCGGCAAAGTCGGCCTTGGCTTCGTCGCGCTCGCGGGCCCCGAACCCGGCGGGCACCTCGCCCCACAGCTTTTGGCCCATCAGCCCGGCCACGGCATAGGCGCGGGCGATGCCGATGGCGCCCATGGCGTCCAGTTTGTCGGCATCAAAGAGCACGCGCGCCTCCACGCTCTCGGGTGGCCGGCCGCCGCGGAAGCGGTGGGCGGCAATGGCCGCGGCGACCGCCTCGACCCGCGCCGGGTCTTGCCCGTGCAGGATCTCGCGGGCGCGCTCGGCGCCGGCCTGGGCGTGGCAGGGGCCGCCGCTGTGCTCCGCGCTGCGGGCCACGTCGTGCAGCAGGGCGGCGGCGCGCAGGACCTCCATGTCCGCCCCCTCCGACGGGCCGATGCGCTCGACCAGGCGCAGCACGCGCAGCACATGCTCGAAATCATGCGCCGCGTCCGCACCCTCGTAGTACAGGCGGGCTTGATCGATGGTGATCATGCTGTCTCTCCGGGAAGGGAACTCTGGAACTTGGCCCCCACAGCCATTCGTAGTGGCGGGCTTGAGCCGCCCAGGCAGCAACGGACAGGCTTCCGCACTGAGAGGGACTCTCGCCCTTATGTCACTCGGGCGACTAAAGGTCGCTACTACGATATGACCGTGGAGCCGCCATGAGTTCCCACGAGTTGCTACGAGTTCCCAAGAGTCCGCCCATGCCTCTTCATCAGCGCCTCTGCATGGTGCGCGCGACCGCTGGCGCGCAGGCGCTCGCAGTAGGCCTCCAGGGCGCCGCGGGTGTGGAAGGGCCCGCCCTCGCGGATGACGGTCCACAGCGGATCGACGTCGCCGTCGGCGGTGGCCATCATCTCGGCGTGCCAGGCCTCCAAGAGGGCCAGGCCCCGGTCGCGCACTTCGGGCAGCTTGTCCGCCAGGTCCACCAACTCGTGCGGGTCCTCCTCCACGTTGAAGAGCAGCACCGGCGGCAGGTCCTTGTGCCCGTCGTGGTAGGTGCGGAGGAGCATCCAGGGGCCAAAGCGCACGGACCGCTGGCAGCTCCAGGCGCACTGGCTGACGACGAGGTAATCGCGCCCGGCCGGTTCGCCGCTCTGCAGCGTGGCGGCAAAGCTCTGCCCGTCCCAATCGGCCGGCGTGCGCGCGCCGAGCATGTCGGAGAGGGTGGGCGGCAGGTCCAGGTTGTAGTGCAGGCCGCGATCGACGCGCCCGCCGGGCAGGCCGGGCCAGCGGATGATGAGGGGTATGCGCGAAGTGATGTGATCGGCGGTTTGGTGGTCGCCGTAAACGTTCAACTCGCCCTGATTCTCCCCGTGGTCCGAGGAGACGATGATGACCGTCTCCTCCAGCACCCCCTGCTCGTCCAGCGCATCAAGGAGCAGGCCGATATGGTCATCCATGTAGCGGATGCCGGTGTCGTAGCCGTCGATCCAGCGGCGATAGTCGTCGAGGTTGGCGATGGTCTCCGGCAGGCGCGGCCAGGCCTGAGTGTTGTTGGGGCCCATCTCGGCCGGGTCCTGTGCCGAGTGCGGCCCATAGCTGGCATAATCGGCGCGAATCTTGTCCTCCGTGATCCACTCGGCAATCGGCTCGCCCTCAAAGGGATTGCCGTACTCCAGGGGCGTGCGGTAGGGGGTGTGCGGGTCCCACATGTTGACCTGCAGGAACCAGTTGTCCTCCTGTCCGTGGCGCCGCAGCCAATCTAGGGCCAGCGGAGCTACCTCGTCGGCCCGCTCCAGGCCGCCCTTGCCGGGATTGTACATCTCGGAAAAGCCGCGGCAGAACCACCAGGCGGAGTGGCGCTCGGCGAAGGGGCTGACGGAAACGGTGTAGAAACCGGCCTCGCGCAAGGTGTCCATCCAACTGGCGCGCTCCCTGGACTGGCGAAAGCCGCGCGGCGCCCCCTCCAGGTATGGGTCCGCTGCCGTGCCGCCGTGGCCGACGACGCCGGTGTGGATGCCAAAGCGCCCGGTGAACAGGGCCGACCGCGAGGGCAGGCAGGGCGCATCGGAGGCGTAACAGTTCTCAAAGCGCACTCCCTCGGCGGCGATGCGGTCGATGTTGGGCGAGGTGTTGCGGTGGTAACCATAGCAGCCCAAGTGGTCCGGACGCAGGGTGTCGCAGTCGATGTAGAGGATACGCATGGTCTCTGCCTCCTATGCTTCGCATACGGCCGGAAAGGAACCTACTTGGGGGTTTGTGGTGGTCTGCCGGAGTGGGTCGCCCGCGGGCGACCCACTCCGGCAGACCACCACAAACCCAATCCCGGGTCAGGGCCGGGTGGCTGCGGAGCGTGTGCCGACCCCCTCGCCTGTGAGGGGTCAATCTGCGCAGGGCTGCGCCTTGCGGCCCAGCCGCCGCTGCACGGCAAAGGCCACGGCGCCGACGAGCAGGCCTTCGACGAGCGTTGCCGCTCCCAGGATCCAGGTGGCGTCCATCCAGAATTCGAGCGGGTAGAATTGGATCAGTGAGTCGCTATAGAAAAAGGTCCACGTGCCGGACTCGAAAAAGACCTGGTGAAAGTGGACAAAGAAGGTGTCAAAGCTGAGCAGGGCGCCGATGAGGATGCCCGCCAGCACGGCCACCAGGGCCACGGCACCGCTAAAGGCGCCGCCAACAAGGGGGTGTCGCCAGGCCGGCCGCCAAAGGGCCAGCGCCAGGCCGCCCAGCAGGACGACCAACGCCCCCCGCCACACCCAGCGCAGCCCGTCCATGACCACCTTGACGTCGTCCATGTGCTGCAGCTCACGCTGGTTGTAGATGGGCCGGCCCTCGTGGGTCAGCGCGGCTAGGCCGTCGATGCCCTGGCTCGAGTTCAGCCAGCGCACTGTGGCCTGCGACATCTCCAGGCGTGCGGCCGGGTCGTAATAGTCCGCGGATGGAAAGCCGGGCCGGCCATACTCGTAGGCGACAAAGGCCGGGCTGCAGATGAGCACTACGTTCGTCGCCGGCAGAAAGAGAAAGACGGCGACGGCGACGAGTACGCGGCTGAAGCCGGCCAGGAGCCGGGAGAGGGTCATTCGGCTACCTCCTCTGCGTTTCCGCTCGCCACGGCCAGCGCGTAGCGAGCCATCATGCCGTGCACCACCTGCTCGACCGGCGCGCGGTCGTCGGTGAACACAGTCCGCTGTGTGGTCCAGGCCTGCAGGTGCGGCAGGGCGCGGGCGGCGACGGGCGCGAGGTATGGCCCATCCAGGGCGGCCAGGCGCGCCTCGATGGCCGGCAGCTCAGTGGGCTGGGCCGTGGCCACGATGACGCTATTATAGTCCTCTTGGGATTCGATGAGGTAGACCGATGGGAAGACGGTATGCACAGTGTCGGCCAGGTCCTCGACCAGGGCCAGGTCGATCCCCGTGTGGCCGACGTTGATGGCCAGTACCCCATCCTCCGCCAGGCGGCTGCGTACCAGGGCAAAGAACTCGTGCGTCGTGAGGTGGAAGGGGATGTAGGGCGTGCGATAGGCATCGATGGCCACCACGTCGTAACGGTTGGGTGTGCGGGCCAGAAAGTAGCGGCCGTCTTGCGCGATGGCCCGCACGTTGGGCCGGTCCAGGTCAAAGTAGCGCCGGGCGACCTCGATCACCGCCGGGTCAATCTCCACCCCGTCGACCGGCACCGGGCCAAAGACGGCACTGTACTGGTGGGCGATGGTGCCGCCGGCCAGGCCGATCAACGCCAGCCGCGGCTGGGGCTCGGCCGGCGGGTCCGCGGCAAAGTAGGGTGCGAGCAGGAAATAGTCGTACAGATGGCCGGTGAGCACCGAGTTCGGGTCGTACATCGACTGGATGCCCAGCCCCTCGTTGAGCAAGAGCTGGCGCACCGGCCCCTCCTGCACGACGCGGATATAGTTGTGCGACGACTCTTGCTCGTAGAGCTGATTGGCCGTGCTGTGGATGCGCCCACCCGCGCCTAGCCACCAGGCCAGGCCCAGGGCCACGGCCAACCCCGCGTTCAGCCAGTGCCCGCGTCGCTCCCAGGCCCACTGGGCGACGCCGCCCAGGACGACCAGCCCCAGGCCGATGGCCAGGAGCGAGCGGCGCGTGCCCAGGGCCGGGATGAGCACAAAGACGGGCGTGAGGGTGCCGATGATGCTCCCTGCGGCGGAGAGGGCCGAGATGCGCCCGGCCGTCCGCCCGGTATCACCCACGCCGCTCACGGCCACGCGCACGGCAAAGGGAGTCACAGTGCCCAGCAGGAGCACCGGCGGCGCAAAGAGGACCAGGACGGCCACAAAGGTGCCGGCCAGGAGCGCCACCTGCATATCGGCCCAGCCTCCGGAGACCAGGCCCAGGACGGGGCGGGCCAGCACCGGTAGCAGGCCCAGCCAGAACCCCGCCCAGACGATGATCTGGGCCAGCACGCCGGCTCGGGGCGCGCGGTCCGCCCAGCGGCCGCCAAGGGCGGCGCCGGCGGTCAGGTAGATGAGGATCAGGCTGATGAGCACCGCCCAGACGAGCTGCGAGTCGCCAAAGTAGGGGGCCAGAAGGCGCGAGGCGCACATCTCGGCCGCCATGCTCGCCGCCCCCGCGCCAAAAACCAGCGTCTGCAGCAGGAGTGGTCGCTTCACAAGCTCGCCTCACCGGGCAGGCCGGGGCGCCGGTAGGGCTCGGCCGGGCCGTCGCCGGTAAAGCTGTGAAAGTGGGCCTTGACCCGCTCTGGCATGGCCTCCGCGCCCCGGAAGAGCCCCTGGAGCTGCGAGCGGTAGCAGGCGATGGCCTTGATCTTGGCCTCCAGGTCCGCCGGCGAGAGCGGCTCAAGCTCCATTTGCCACGTGCCGCTTTCCTCCAACATGGCCTCCACAGCGGCGGGCATGGCCGAGTAGGGATAGTCCTCGTAGAAGCGCAGGTCCCAGCCGCGGCAGGTGAGCCGGCGCGCCGCCCAATGCACCAGGTGATGGTCCACATGGTGGCCGATCGTCAGCGGGGCATAGACGACCGCCGGGCGGAGTTCGTCGCAAAGGGCCTGCAAGCGCACCGCCAACTCGCCGGCCAGGCTCCTGCGCTCGTGGGGCGCGATCTGGCCGAATATCTCGTCGGCGTTGCGGTAGAGGGGTTCGCCCGTCTCCGGGTCGCGGCGGTAGATGCAATCCGGGTAGGGCCAATGGATGCAGTCCGCGCCGAGCGATGCGGCCGCCGCCCGGTCCTCGGCCCGGCGGATGGTCGTATAGTCCCGATCCGCATGCGCCCGCGCGGCCAGCTCCTCGGCGAAGGCCGTGGGCGGGGCAGCGGGTGGGTCCGCGGTGAAAACGGTCAGGATCAGGGCGCGCTCGCCGCTGCGCACCTGGCGCGCGATCAGGCCGCCGCAGGAGAGCACGACATCGTCAAGGTGGGGCGCGAGGTAGAGATGCAGCGTCACCGGGTAATCCTCCCAGGAGTGATAGGAGGATTATAACACCGGCGCAAGCTGTGGGCAACACTGTGGCGAGGAGGAACGGGGGATTCACCAAGAGCGCAAAGGTACGCCAAGGGAGGGGCTAGTCAGTCTGCCCGCCCCGCCAGGGCCGCAGTGACCGCGCGGGCCAGGGTGCGCGCGGCGGCTCGTTGCGGGCTATCCAGGGCTGGGTTGTAGATGGTCACCTCCATGCCCACCGCGAGCGGCGTCGCTAGGACGATACCGAGCACCTCCTCCAGCTCCTCCGGCCATAGCCCATCCGGCAGGCGATAGTCCACGGCTGGCATCACATCATCGTGCAAGGCGTCGGCATCGAGATGGACCCAGAAACCCTCGCAGCCGCCGGCCTCTAACACAGCCAGCGCCTGCCGCGCCGCCTGCCGGGCGCCAAGGGCGCAGACCGCAGCCAGGTCAAAGACGCGCATCCCCGTACCGCGCACGTCCGGGCTGCCATCGGCCACGGCCTGCTCGAGGTCGCGGCAGCCGAACAGCACCACATCATCCTCCCGCACCAGTGGGCTGCGCCCTTCGATGTCCGAGAGTGCGGCGGGCCCATACCCCGCGGTGAGCGCCAGTTCCATCGACGCTACCTCGCCGTTCGGCTCGGATTCCGGAGAGTAGAAATCGGCATGACCATCCAGGAAGAATAGACCAAAGCGGCCCCGGCGCCGCAGCGCCAGCATGCTGCCCAGGAGGATGCTGCAGTCGCCCCCCAGGACCAGGGGAAAGTGCCCAAGATCAAGGGTGAAGGCCAGGCGCTCCGCCAAGTCCAGAGCAAACGCACGGATGCCGTCGGGGTTGAGGAGGCCGGTCGGCCCATCGCGGTGGGAGGTGTGGGGCCGTACGGGGACGCAGCCCGCATAGCGCGCATCGCCTATCCCTTCCAGGAGCCCCGCCGCGCGCAGAGCAGCGGGCAGTTCGCCCACGCCCACTCTCCCCAAGCCCAAGCCCGACGGCGCATCCAGCACACTGCAGGGCCTCACCCCTCTGCCCTTGCCCCTCGGGCGCGGTCCGCTTTTACGCGTCCGCTCATCAAGGGAGAGCATCGCGCCCCCGCTCCACCTCGCGCACGGCTTGCCGTTGCCGCATCATTCGAAAGCCTCCTCTCGGCCACAACCTGTCACTCTGTATGGCCCCAGCAAGCGACGAGCCATCGCCGATACGACCTCGGGCGCCGGGTATGGAAACCACGGCCTACGCTCCGCCCTCCACACATGAACGCCGACGATCGACCAAGGACCAAACCACGGCGCGGCGACGTCCCTCTCCGGTGCCGGGCTGTCGCCACGAGAAGAGCGCCGGGGAGGGGGGCACGTGCATTGCGGACTCGCGGCACTTGATGTAAACTGGGGCCTACACGGGAGCGCGCTCCTCCACGGGCCGACAGCCGACCCGGCGCAACAGGTCCTGGAACCTGGCAATGAAGGAGAACAGCATGATCACCTCATACGCCGCAGACACCAGTCGCTGGAAGGCCTGGCAAAGGGAGTACCGGTTCGGCGTGCTCCTTGTCTACCCGCCGGACCCACCCCTCTCGCAGGTGAACGCACTGCGCGCCCGCTACGACCCGCGCTCCCAGTCGAGCTGCGACGCCCACATTAGCCTTACCGTCCCCCTGCCGAGGCCAATGAGCGAGGCTCACTGGGCGGAACTGGAGGCCATCGCTGCGGGCATTGCTCCCGTCACCGTCCGCTACGGCCCGCTCATGAACTATCTTCCCCATCCGGGCGTCTGCTTGCGGATCGAACCTCAGGCCGAGTTGGACACTCTGCGCGTCGCACTCGAGAGTGCGCCGGCCTTTGCCGGTGCGCCCGCCCGCCGCTACCCCTTCTCGGCCCATATGACCATCGCCGAGTTTGTCTCGGTGGAAGAGACGGAGGTGCTCATGGTCGAGCTGGCCGATGTGGCGCCGGTGGGTGATTTCGTCTGCAACGCCGTCTCCTACGCCGTGCCCGACGACGGCTTTCACTTTGATGAGCGCAGGCGGCTGCATCTGGGCCGCTGATGGGGGACTGCTTCCCCGGACGTTGCCTTCGCACAGGTATATCCCAGAATCGTCGGTGAGCGAAGAGGCACATGACTACCAGGCACGAAGGTGAACGGGCCGAACTCGGCTGACCCAATTCCAGGCTATCGTCACCGGTCTACCGCCGTGTTCAGCGGCCGGGAATCGTCAGCAGGGCGCTTGCGGTCATGCGATCTTGGACGACTCCCTATGATCCTTGGTGTCTTGGTGCCTTGGAGGTATACGGTCTTCCACTAAGTGCAGCTTTCCCCCCATTGACATAGAGGACTCGGCACGGTAGAATGGTCTAGCTCGCGCCTGCCGGCCGGCATCTCCCGTTTCCCCCTGGTTGTTTCCGACAAGAAAAGGAGCCCCATGCACCCCGAGGTTGTGCAGTGCCCCCAGTGCGGCAGTCCGCTACAGGTTGAGGCGGATGCCCGCTCCACGTCCTGCAGCTTTTGCGACAGCAGGCTGCGCCTCGTCCACGGCGCTTCCGGCCATCCCCTGGCCACGCTGGATGAGATCAAGGCCGATACGGCGATCATCGCCCGCCAGACGGCTCTCCACCACCTTGAGGGCCGCCTTGCTGACCTGTTGCCGCAGCGCCAGGCGCTATCCGAGGAATACGAGGCCAGGCTTGGGGAATTGGCCTGGGCGCCCTCCGGCCTGGCACGCGCACGGAACCCGGCCGTCCTGCTCGCCCTTGGCGCCGGCTTGTTGAGTGCATTCGCGAGCCTCCTCGTGGTGGGCTCCTTGGCCAGCGGCGCTCTTGTGGGAGCGGCGAGCACCACGCTGGTGTGTTGGCTTCCCTTTGCCGTCCTCACGGCCGCCAGTGTCTACATCTGGGGGCAGGCCGATGTCTCGGAGCGTCAGGAACGCGCCGCCTGGGGCCAGGCGCAGCAGGAGACGCGCGCCTACTATGACGCCAGAATCGCCGAACTGGATGAGCAGATATCGGCCGCCCAGGCGCGCATCGCAGAGCTCGAGTCGGAGATGGACCGGTTGGCCAGGGAGTTGTGAGCCCAGGCTTGGCCCCGAGGATTCCCGCGAGAACTGGGCAATGTCCTCAGCTCGCTCACTCGCGCCGGGGCGGTGGTCGGCCGCTTGACTCGCTCGCGGAGGACTCCCTGACTCGGCGCCGGCCTACGGCATGGCTGAGGGCCGACCGGGTTTGCGCGGCGCGTGGCTCAGCGTCGAGTAATTGCGATAGGGAAGACGGCGCGTCAGGCCTGAGCGCTCCCCACCTCAAACCCTATCTCCACCCCCCACGCTGCGCCGGGCACCAGCTCGATGTGCCAGCGGCTAAAGATGCAGGTGCCCTGGTAGATGCGCTCGAACCCCCCTTCCGAGTTGGAGATGGTCTCCAGCGGAAAGAGCCAGTTCTCGGCAGGTTGGGAGAAGCGCAGGGCGATGGCCATGTTCAGCCAGTCCAGGCGCAGGGTCAGCTCGGGGCTGGGTGGGGCGGCGGCGGGGTCGTTGAGGCCGAGCGGCGCGGTGCCCGGCACTTCAGCCGAGGCGGTGGGGCCGTTGCCGCCGAGCAGGCTCCAGACGGTCTCGACGGCGAAGCAGGGGGTCAGGGTGCGGTCGCTGGTGTTGGTGAGGGTGTAGCGGGCAGAGACGCGCGCGCTGCCGGCGCGGATGCGCACTTGCTTCTCCAGGCGCAGGTCGCAGAAGCACTCTCCCTGCCAAACGTGGCCGTCGCGGCGCAGGGTGAGGGCGAGCGAGCCGGGTTCCTCGGCGACGGTGTAGCCGTAGGGCTGGTTGACGAAATCGCCGATCTCGCCAAAGCGGGCGCGCACCACGTCGCCGAGGGTGGCGCTGGGGTCCAGGAAGTGGTCTACCAGGCCGGCGTGCCGGTACCAGTCGTAGTATAGCCGCTCTTCCAGGCCTGGCTCTCGGGCGCGCACACGGGTGGTGTGGATGGATTCGACCTCTTCGCCGGGCCGTTTGGGCTGCCCGGGCAGGACGAGCCGGCCCTCGGCGGCGGCGAGGCTGAGGTCGCGGTGGTAGCCCTCGGGGCGCCGGCTCATGACGTTGGCCAGGTTGAGGGCGCGCGCACGCCAGTCCCATTCGAAGCAACTGCCGCCGTCGGCCAGGTCGAAGTAGAGGTTGGTGGCATCGCCCGAGAGCAACACCTCCGGCGAGCCGTCGCGGTCCAGGTCCATCTCGCGCCACTCCACCCAGTGGGGCTCGGGGTGGGTGGCGGCGTCGGCCAGGTTCTCCGCGGTGAGCAGCCGCTCATAGTTGGCGGTGCGGATGTGCAGCAGGTAGGCGCCGCCAAAGACGCCGTGCCAGTAGGGGCAGTTGCACTGGCCGGCCCACACGGCGTCGAGGGCTTCTGCGCGCTGCTGCCCCTCCGGCAGTGCCCAGGCCTTTTCGCTGACCAGCAGCATCTTTTTGTGCATGGTGTTGATCTCGGGGTACTTGGCCAGGAATGAGCGCCAGAACCCGCCGCGGACAAACTGCAGGATTTCGCTCTCCCTTGCCGCTTGCAGCCGGTGCTTGAGGTGGTTGATCTCCCAGGAGAGGGCGGCGGGCAGCGCCCATTCGCCCATCTCATCGTAGGAGGCGGTGGGCAGGTAGATGCGCCCCAGGGAGGGAAAGCGGCGCGCGTATTCGCCGGGTGTGATGAGCTGCAGCCAGTCGGCGTTTTCCCGGATGGCCCGGAAGAAGCGGTCCATCCACCCTTTCTGCCAGACGTGGGCGTGGGTCCCGGGCCAGAGGCCGAACTTTTCGCCGTCGTCGCCCATCACGGCGACCTTGCAGCCCTCGCCGGCCTCGCTGCGCAGATAGTCAATGACCTCCTCGACATCGGCCCAGGGGATGACATAGCGCAGTTGCTTGGAGGTGCCAAAGACCTTGAGGGTGTGCCCCTGCTCCTCAGTGACATAATAACCAAAGAGATCCGGGTCGCTCAGGCCGACGTAACGAAAGTGGGTGTCATCGACGATGGTATAGTCGACGCCGGCGCGGGCCAGGGTGAGGGGCAGGTGCGGCTCCCATACGCGTTCGGCCAGCCACAGGCCGCTGGCCGTCGCGCCGAAATCCTCGGCCACGGCCTGGTTCATCTTGCGGATTTGCCCCAGCTTGTCCGCATCGCTAAGCGAGACCAGGATCGGCTCATAGTAGCCGCCGGTCATCATTTCCACCTGGCCGCGCTGGACAAGGGCGCGGATGCGCGACAGCAGCTCCGGATGCTCGGCGGCGATCCAGTCGCGCAGGGGGCCGGAATAGTGCAGGGCCACCCGCACGTGCGGATGCTGCTCGAGGGCGGCGATCAGCGGCTCGTAGGCCTCGCGGTAGCCCTGCTCAAAGACGTGCGGAAAGTTGCCGACCGGCTGGTGGTTGTGGAAGGCCAGGGCCAGGTAGATTCGTTTGCTCATACTCACTCCTAAGCCCAACACCTTTCAAATAGGTAGGCTTCAGGGGATGCTGAGGACCGCAGAGGCTATGATGGATGCCCTCCATCCCTCTGCGCCTCCCGAAACCCAGCAATGAACAGACACTACGGCTCCGACCTTCGGGCACAGAACACGGCCAATCCGCCGATCCACAGAGGCGGTGCACCACAAGGCACTTCCAGCCCCGCTGCGGCGAAGTGGGCCTGCCACCAGGCCGGGTCGTGCAGGGTGCGGTGCCCTTCGCGCTGCGGCCGGCCAATGTCGACGGCGATGAGGTACTCGCGCCCCACCCGCGCCAGCTCGCGCAGGGTACGATCCAGCCGCGGCTCGGGGATGTGCTGCAGCACATCGAGGCAGACGACCAGGTCGATGCTGCCGTCGAGGCAGGGCAGGGTATCGGCGCGGGCACGGGCGCAGCGGCCGGGCGCCCGGGTGACGGCCGCCAAGTCTTGGCTGGGGTCTATGCCCCAGGCGATGAGCCCCTCCGCCCACAGGGCGCGCAGCAGCCGTCCGTCGCCGCAGCCTACGTCGAGCACGGTCTTGGGGCGGTGGGCCAGCACGAGGCGCACAAACTCGCGCCGCACCCCTTCGTCGCAGAGGTGTGAGGGGTTGCGGCTATAGTAGAGTTCGTCGTACATGCGCGTGTTCTGATAGCCCGTGCAGTAGCGCTGCTCCTCGTGGATGTAATAGTCGGAGAGGATCTCGGGTACCCAGACCAATCCGCCCGGGTTGCGGGTGCGGATCTTGGCCCAGAACTCGGCGTCCTCGTGGGCAAAATCGTTGCCTACCCAGCCCTCGGGCACGGCGGCCAGGGCGGCGCGGGTGTGCAGCCCATCCTGGGTGTCGATGCCGTGGTCGGGCTCGCAGATTTCCTCGACGCTGCCGTCGGGGAGGTGGTGAGCCTTGCCGCCATAGGCCCCTGCCGCGCTGGGATGGGCAAGGGTGGCCTCCACCAGGCGCTCCAGGTGACGCGGCCGCCAGGCGTTGTCATCGTCGATGTAGGCCAGCAGGTCGCCGCGGGCCATTTGCAGGCCGATATTGCGCGGCCGGGCGGGGCTGCCGCAGTTGAAGGGCAGGGTGAGGCGAAAGATGCGCGGGTCGCCGATGGCGTCGATGACGGCTGCCGTCTCGTCGCTGGAGGCATCGTCGATGATCAAGAGTTCCCAGTTGCTGTGCGTCTGTGCCAGCACCGAGCGAATAGCGCGCTCGATGAGCCCGGCACGGTTGTAGGTGGCCATGATGATACTGACGAACGGCGTATCCTGAAGGCTCACGTTCGCATTACACCTCGGCGCAGGCCTGACGGCCATACCGGCCGATCAGTCTGCGTACATCCGGCACATGGGGTTGGGTTTTGGGGGGAGACTTGCGAAGTCTCCCCCCAAAACCCAACCCCAAACCTCCATATACTATGGCCAGGATGTCTCCATGAGCGGGGTGACGATGACCTCCTGGATCACCGAGTTCTCCGGGTGGGAGACGATAAAGGCGATCAGTTCGGCCACGGCCCGCGGGTCCTGGAGCCGGTCCGGCTGGGGCATGGGGATGCTGGTGCCGGCAAAGCGGTCGAAAAAGCGCGTGTGCATTCCCCCGGGGACGACGAGGGTGGCCTTGATGTTGTGCGGGCGCCCCTCGACGCCCAGCCCACGCGTGAACCCAACCATGCCCCACTTGGAAGCGTGGTAGGCGGCGGCGTCGCTCCAGGCGCGCTTGGCGGCGGTCGAGGCTACGTTGATGATGTGTCCGCTGCTCTGCCGCTTCATGATGGGCAACACGGCCTTGGTGAAGAGAAAGGCCCCCCGCAGGTTGACCGAGGTGACGTCGTCCCACTGGTCGATGGTCATCTGCTCCAGGGGCACGGTGTGGTCGATGCCGGCGTTGTTGACCAGGATGTCGATGCGGCCATAGTCGTGGGCCGTCAATTCGGCCACGGCCAGCACCTCGTCCCAGTTGCGCACGTCGGCAGTGAGGGCGGTCGCGCGGCGGCCATCCTGGCGAATGGCCTGGGCCACGCGTTCGGCATCGGCCGTGCTGATATCCACGACCATTACCGAGGCGCCCAGGGCGGCCAGTGCGTGGCAGGTAGCCTCGCCCAGGCCGCTGCCGCCCCCTGTGACAATAGCGACCCGGTCGGTCAGTGATCGCTGCATGCCGGACTCCTTTGTGAATAGTACTGAGGGAATGAGGAACCGGAGCAAGGACCGTGCCAGGAAAGAAGACCTTGCCGGCGCTCATTAGTGATGTGGTAGCGTCTTTGGTCGCGCAGGCTCGAAGCAGCGACGTCGCCGCTGAGCGCAGGGCTCGCTCTGGCGCGAGTGGAGCGACTAAAGTCGCTACTACAACATTATCGCGCGGCGACTAAAGTCGCTACTACGATATCATTGCGCGACTCGCTCCCGCTCACCCCCTAGCGGCGCGAGGATGGGCGCAAGCTGCGGGAAGAGGTGGTCGGCCTTGACGTCCCGGTCGGGGATTTCGCTGGGGAGTTGCAGGTGATAGGCTTCGGTGGGCAGGATGCCGCAGCCGCCATAGCGCCGGGCCAGCAAGAGCTGCACCAACACCTCCTCCCCTGAGTGGTTCGGCGGCAGTTTCGGCCACCAACTGAACCCGCCGACAGCGAGCAGCTTGGCCCGGTCGTAGAGGACGTTGGCGCCGACCCACACAACCTTGTAGCGCACGGTGCTGC
>DAOUGZ010000240.1:0-33721 GCA_034428955.1 Anaerolineae bacterium
AACACGACCGCCGGCTGCCGGCCACAAACGGCGAGTGGCGCCGCTTCGTCGCCGTGGGTTGGAACACGAGTGGCGAAACGGCTACGCTAAAGCCCCTCCTGCGCATCTATGACCCTGGCTCGGTCGAGTTCGACGCCTTCCAGGTGCGCGCCATCCGGTTGGGTGCCCCCGTCGCACCGGGGGATCCCCAATTCGCCGTCATCGACGCGCAAGAGGCCGCTGCGCCGTGATGCAGGCGCCGTTGGCGGGGGCCGCCGGCACGCCCGGGGGACACAGAGAACACAGAGCGGCGGGGTGGCGCATCGATAGAGGTGAGATGCTTCGGCACGCAGGGCCTCGCGGCCTGGCCCATGGCGAACGGCACAGGCCGGGCGCCGAATATCTGTGTTTTACAGGGGCGGGTTTTTGGGTTATAATTGCGCCTGAACAAGGTACTTATGGGAACACCCATAGGAGCTCCTCTGACTATCTGGAGGCGGCATCTGTGAGAGGTTGACTGACGGGCAGCCCTTTCTGGTCGCGTTGCTCCAAGTGGCAAGCTCTGAATTCCAGTGCTCTTCTGCGCTCTCGAGCCCCAGTGAATTCCAGGGCCTCAACGAACTCACAGCCTTCGCCGCCTCCCCATGAGTTCCAGCGCGATGCTTCGCGCTCCAACTGCGGATGACGCCGGCCCACGCGCCATCCGCGGACAGACTGGCCCGTGCTCCTCACGGGCGGATAGAGCACGTTCACCAGCGCGTGCCGTCGATGCGGTGCAGCGAGGGCGGAGCGTGCATGGGTGACTACGGCGCGCTTGGGCGGCAGAGGGAGAATGCGCCTGAGTGACAGAACAAGCCACGAAAGAGATAGATGGTCAGATGCTCACTTTGTCCTGTCCATCCTGGATTGTGCTGCAGAGCGCGGAGCTGAATGACCTGCATCTAGAGGCAGAGCAGGCATACCGCATTTGAGCGATGTGTCATATACGTTCTTCTCCGCGGAAGCGAAGCTTCGCTTCTGATGTACTGGCCGACACGGGAAAGGCTGAACAGAGAAGAGAGTTGACGGGTTGGGACATCTGAAGGAACTAGCACTTGCGAAGCTTAACTTTCGGTCCGGTCCGGTTGATCGCCCGCTGTCGCTGCGCTCAAATTTCTCCTGGACTTTTGCAGGCAATGTGGTCTACGCTGCCTGCCGGTGGGGTATGCTTAGTGCACTCGCCAGGCTAGGCACATCGGAGATGGTCGGCCAGTTCTCCCTAGGACTTGCAGTTGGGGCACCCATCATGATGCTTGCCAATCTCCAACTCCGAGCTATACAAGCGACGGACGCTCGACGTGAATTCGCTTTCGGCGAGTATCTCGCTCTTCGGCTCGTCACCAGCCCTCTGGCGTTTCTTGCGATCGCCAGCATCGCCCTGATCGCTGGTTACAGCCGCGAGACTGCGCTGGTCATCCTGGCGCTGGGCATGGTCAAGGTCTGCCAGTCTCTGAGCGACGTGTTTCATGGAGTGTTGCAGCAACGCGGGTACATGGACCGCATAGCCCGTTCTCTGATGTTGCGTGGCTTCCTGGCCTTCCTGGCTCTCGTCATGCTGCTGGTTCTGACGGGTAGTATAGTTTGGGGGGCTGTGGGAGTGGCACTAGTTTATCTCCTGGTGCTCGTCGTCTATGATCTGCGGAGTGCCCGTATTGTACTTCACTGGGCTCCTGGCACCGAGGATCCCCTTTCCCCTCGCTGGTCTGCCCGCCGTCTGCTAGAACTGACTTGGCTTGCCTTGCCGATGGGCTTTGTGATGATGCTCATCTCCCTCAACGGTAATATCCCGCGCTACGCCATCGAGCGCTCTCTTGGCGAGGCTGAGCTAGGCATCTACGCAGCTATAGCCTATCTGCAGGCGGCGGGCAACGCTGTGGTGGGTGCTCTGGGCCAATCCGCTAGCCCACGGTTGGCAGAATACTATGCGCAGGGTAATCTCCGAGCCTTTCGGAGATTGCTGGTGCGTCTTCTTGGCATTGGGGCAAGCTTGGGGGTCGGCGGCGTGCTTGTGGCACTTGTGTCTGGACAGCAGATCCTCGCTTTGCTCTATGGGTCTGAGTATGCGGAGTACCCAGAGTCCTTTGTGTGCCTTATGGCTGCGTCGGGTATTGCCTATGTAGCTTCCTTTCTAGGCTATGGCATGACTGCCACGCGCCGTTTCCGGCCACAGTTGCTGATATTCGCGATTGTCGCAGGCGTTACCGCCTTTGGTTGTATACTCCTAGTACCATCTGCAGGAGTGCTAGGCGCTGCTGTGGCTTCGATACCCCCAGCCGTCATCAATTGCGGCTTGAGTGGGCTTGTTGTGTTGCAGGCACTGCGCAAGCGGGCTGCGAGAACAGCGAGCGGTGCGTAAGAATACTCAGACATCATGATCCAGCCAATGGTGGGGCTGACAAAGAACCCACGGATTCTCAAGGAGGAGGTTCATTCGTAGGAGCATCCTAGCTTCGCACCCACTCAGACCTGCTTGTCTCTGTACCCGGAATGGCAAAAGTCGCGAGTGTGCACCACTGAGATCCCTTCGATGCGCTAGCTAACTGGACGCACTCAAGGACGTTCGCACCTGCGCATTATGGGCGCATCGGTACTGCATCGAGGCGCATGCAGCCAGCATGGATCGATGCTCTGCCACATAGGATGTATCCTGCAAGCGAGTGAGGGCTTGGTTAGCAGCTCGTTGTGTGGATTGCGAGCCTTTGAGGAGGACGCCGTGATAGCATCAGAAGAGCCCAGCAGCGGCGGATCCCGTCGGAACGGGATGGGCAAATTCATGCGAGTTCTCCATGTCATCGCTGGTATGAATAGAGGTGGCGTTGAGACGTGGCTGATGAACCTACTGAGGTGTGCAGATCGTTCTCAGGTTCAGATGGACTTCCTGGTACATGTTAAGGAGGAGTGTGCCTACGACAACGAGATCCAGGCGCTCGGAAGTGCAATCATTAGGTGTCCAGATCCTCAGATGCCTTGGACATACGCTCGCCAATTCCGGAGGGCCATCAAGTGTTTTGGCCCGTACGATGTGGTGCACAGTCACGTTTATTGGTTCTCTGGGTACGTGATGAGCCTTGCGCGAGGGTGTAGCGTTCCTTGCCGCATCGTACACATGTACCCCATTGAGGATCTGCGGGGAAGAGGCCTGGCGCGCAGCTTATACCGGAAGGCTATGGTTTCCTGTATCAGACGCTACGCCACTGGGATACTGGGTGACTCGCAAACTGCCATACAGGCGTTCCTGCGTGCTTCTGGACCGTGCTCACTGCCAGTATCAGTAGTATACCCCGTCGTGGATCTAGCACCGTTCAAGCGACAGGTTAACCGCGAGTCTGTCCGTAGACAGCACGGCTTGCCAGTCGATGTTCCGGTTGTGCTGTATGTTGCCCGATTCTATCCTCACAAGAACCACAAAGCGGTATTTGATGTGGCCCGGCTGGTCAATGCGGAGCGGAAGATGGCTCACTTCGTCATGGTAGGATCCCACGGGCCATTGCTAGAGGATCTACAGGAACGGGTTAGGCATAATCCAGATGTATCCATTCTCACAGGAGTAGATGATGTAGCTAGCATTATGGCGGCGAGTGATCTCTTCTTCTTTCCCTCTCTTCATGAGGGTTTTGGCATCGTTGCGCTCGAGGCTCAGGCGGCAGGCTTGCCAGTTATCGCTTCCGACCTGCCAAGCATTCGAGAGGTTCTGATGCCATCTCTCTGGCCAATGATGTTCCATCCGCCGTCAGATCTAGAAAAAGCTGCTCGTGATATCCGGAGATTATTATGCGATGAGGCACTTCGGCACCAACTGATGCAGAGCCGACACGAGTGGATCAGCTCGTTTGAGATCCAGAACTCGGTGCACGCTCTTATGCACTTCTACGCCACTGCGCGCGATAGGTGTTCATGTGTTTCGTAGCAGTCAGTTCACCTGCTATCTAGAGCCTTCCATGTGTTTGCACTCCGCTCCGAGCAAGCTCCGGGCATGAACAGAAAAGCCTATCCTGGTGACGTTAGCTATGAATGGGTCTTTGTGGCCCTATGCTTGACCCTGATGGCTGAAGAAGAACGCCAACGCATGCACTCAATGCGCGAGGTATTCCACGGCTTATAGCTAGATTGCCCACACTATAAACTCTCACTTTGCCATGCACCTATTATACCATAAATCGCACGGCTTCGACTTGATATCTCTATTAGATGGAGCGCAGCTCGTTTCCAACGCTTGCATCGAGGCTACGAGTGACTGCCCGAGATGCGCACAGGCCTACATTCTCTAGCCTGTTCGGTTATCATACTGGAACACATTGTTCATCTGATGGCCTTATGTACAGATAATTGGCCCTAGATGCCTGATGTCAGGCGGGGCTGATGTGTTGGTCAAGGCAGATATCCTTCCTGGCTCGCTATAAGCGTGGAGCCTCAGATGAGCTGGTTCCATCGCCAAGGCCTGATCGGACGGAGTGAGGCGACAGGTATATGGCAGCTAGGAAGAGGGGGTAGATTGTGGTTGGAGTGTCAGATATCCTGCTTGATAGGATCATCGAGCTCACAGCCTTGTGGTTGTTTATGATATCAGCCATTGGCATTCTGGTGAAAGCCGCGCTTAGCCTTGTCAAGACTGGTGCCACCTGTCGATCGGTTTTCTCAATCATGTGGGCACTCGCATATGGAGGACCAACCGCTGTCTATCTGGCATCACCAAGCAACCTCTCTCTTCCTGAGGCATATTCCTGGATCGATGGGGAGCGGTGGGCAATCACTGCTCTATTCTCGTTGGCGGGAGTTCTACTGTTCAACATCGGATACGCTCTGAGCAAGATCCGCGTGCGAATCAAGAGTTCTCCCAAGCTCATGAGAACTGACCAGGCCGGCAGAGAGACCCCCCTCGAGCTAGCCGTGTGGGGATTATGTATCTTGGCACAAGTTCTCCTTGTGACGATCGTCCTTTTGCGGGGGATCAGAATCAACTTTGCCCACCGTGCTATCCATTGGCAGCAGGTAGGCTTGGCAATAAGGCTTGCCTATCTTTGCTTGCCGACTCTGGCTATAGGGTCGAGGATGCTGCTGCGTAGAAAGTCAACTCGGAATCTGACCGTCTTTCTCGTATCGCTCTCGCTTAGTGTTGCCTCTGCCGTAATCGTGGGAGCTCGCATGTTCTTGATCCTGCTCCCCGTCGTTGGATTCCTAATCTATACAAGCACGCGCTCCAACCGGCTTGTGTATAGGGAGCGGCAGTCTATCAGCCTTGCTGCGGAATCAGCAGCCCCGTGTTCAATTTGCGTGCCTGCTGCTGGGACCCACGGCGGAAATGTGGCGGATGTGCCTACGCGTAGGCATCGGCCCAAGAGCAATGTGGTATCACTTCGCTTTGCTAGCTTGCTCACGGTCGCGCTCTTCGCTTTTTCCGTTGCGTACTATGCAGTACTGCGCGATGGCGCCCCTCGTGACGCGCGCACAGCAGCTTTTCGTGTATTCATGGGCGATATCGGACGCATCCATACGTTAGCGTATACGCTTGAGAACGCAGGCCTGGCTTCATCGGAGTTGGTTGGCCCTCCGCTTGTCAGTTCCTATCTCTACTGGCTTGTCCTCCCTATCCCAAGGGCGACGTGGGCAAGTAAGCCATACCCCGCTAATATCCAGTTCTCGTTCCATTTCCGCTCAGAGCATACTTCCTTCTACGTGCCTCCGGCCATTAGCGAGGCGGTGGGGCGAACTGAGTTTGGCTTCATTGAGGAGGCGGTGCTCAACATGGGTTTCCTAGGTATACTGCTTCTGGTTCTCTTGGGGGTTGTGGCTGGCATACTCGATGCTAGTGCTACTAGCTCTGGATACATCAGAGTATCCCTTATCATGTTCTGCATGCTCGGAACGATATACAGCTTCAACGGGGTGCTCAACTACCTTGCCCCTCTACTTGCAGTGAGTTGTATATTGGATCTTCTTCCAGCGCGCAGTCGCGCCTGAAGTTTCTTACTGCCGCCAGACCTTTGCATGGACAGCCGTAGCCGTCGATTGGAGCTCTGCAAGCTTACCTATCCAGGATGAGGATACGGCTACTCAACGTGGCGACGGAGCTCGAATAACTTCCTCTGAGAGGCATGATCAGGAATCCGTCGCGGAGTCATCATAGACTGCGCGTGCGGCACCAGGCCGATCTGTCGAGCGAGAAGGCCTCAAGGAAGAGCATGGCGTGCTGGGTGAGGAACAGGTAACGCATCTGGAATCGTCTGGTAGTAGATCCATCACGGACCCCTCTAGACACTTGCAGAGAGCCGCGACAAGATTGCTCAGGGCTGTTTGTCGGTGAAGTCCGAGTTCTAGCCCGGTTCCGGCTTCAGTTGCACAATCGTCACGCTCGTGGTTGCCAGGGACGTAGGGTGGGGGTATCTGTATGGACATCCCGATGGCTGGAATATGATATCGAAGCGGCACTTGACAATCCTACAAGTAGCTTCAGTGCGGAGGACAGCCCATACCGGCCCAAACTATACTGTGCCTCGGCTGACGCTCGCACTACACGAAATCGGTATTTGCACAGCTATGCTCGTTTCTTCGCGTAGCACGATCAATGATCTGTCACAACCGTATCCAGTATTCCATTACCGACCCAACTTCCGTCTAGCGGCGCTCGACTCTCTTCCACAGCCATACGCTGCCCCCGACCTCATAGTCTTCCATAGCACATACCTGCTGCCACACATGGCGCTTGCCTCTGAGGCATTGCGGAAGGGTATCCCCTATGTGGTCACGCCCCGAGGCGGAATGACCCGTGGAGCCCAATCTGTGAAGCCCCTAAAGAAGTGGATGGCCAACCACCTCTTCTACAACCGCTTCGTGCACCACGCTGCAGCCATACACTGTCTCACTGACAACGAGGCAGCTGAGATGTCGGACTGGCACCAGCAGGTGTTCGTAGTCGGCAATGGAATTGACCTCCCTCCGTCTTGTTACCTGAGCCAGCCCGGTGCGCGACACGATCTGCGCCTTGTCTTTCTAGGCCGGCTGGACATCAAACACAAGGGGATTGACCTTCTTCTGGATGCGTGCACACAGGCTGGATCGACGCTGAGGCGCGTGAACGCACAGATTCACCTCTATGGACCGGCATCCAATTGTAGCATCAAAGAAATCAAGCAGATGATCACGAAATTTGGTCTCAGTGACTTAGTGCATCTGCATGGACCAGTGGCAGGGGCGGCAAAGGAGAAAGCTCTGAGCGAGGCAGATCTATTCGTACATACTTCTCGTTTCGAAGGCCATCCTGTTGCAGTCCTGGAGGCTCTATCGCATGGCATTCCCTGTCTGCTAACACCTGGTACGAACATGGCAGCGGAGGTCGCTGCAGCAGGCGCGGGATGGCAGGTTGATGGTTCACCGAAGGCCATCGCGGCTGGGCTGACACAGGCTGTGACTGCTGGAGAACAGCTACAGCAGATGGGCGCGGCTGCGCGGCAACTCGTTGCGACAAGGTACTCGTGGGACCACATAGCGTTACAGCTCCTTGAGCACTATGAACTGCTGACCAGCCGGAGACGCGAATGCACGTAGTCATAGCCAATCCCTTTGATCGCCTACCGTGGGAGAGTAAGCGGCGAGGCCGTTATGGACAGCTTTCGGCCGAACTCGGTCGGAGAGGCCATAGGGTGACATGGCTGACCGCGGATTTCCATCACGCGACGAAACGGTATCGAGAGTATCGGTACGCAGTCAGTGGCCCCCAAGGCGTCCAGATAGTGCTGCTTCACGTCCCCCCCTATCCGGGCAACATCTGCATACAGAGGCTTGTGAGCCACTGGTGCTATGCACGCGCGGTGAGTAGAGCGCTCCGGGAACTGAACACATCATGCCGAGTCGATCTCGTGTTGGCTAGCATTCCCCCGATAGGTTCGGCTCGTGCCGCGATGGATTTTGCATCAGAGGTTGGGATCTTCGGCGTTGTCGATATTCAAGATGCCTGGCCCAAGGTGCTTGAGCTGGCTTTCTCTCAACCTCTACGGGTGCTGGCTCGCACAGCATTGCTCGCTGCATCTCGGCGAGATGCAGCGAGCGCAGTCGACCTGGCTCAGGCGTTGGTAGCAGTGTCTCCGGAGTACCTCGCGTATGCCAAGTCCCTACGTAGCGCGCGGGTTGGCCTACCCGAAGCTGTATTTCCGCTCGGCTTTGATGCGGCGCAGGTATACCCTCCTCCGCAAGCCTGCCCAGCCTCCAGCGGCTCTCTAACGGCTGCATATATTGGTAACTTTGGTCGCTTCTATGACCTAGATACAGTGATTCGTGCAGCGGGGATTTGCGCGCCCAGAGGAATAAGAGTAACCCTCATTGGCGATGGCCCGACATATGGGCATGTCAAGGAGCTGGCCGCCAAGCTAGGCATAGGAAACGTCGATTTTCGAGGGCGCATGCGTTTTGAGAATGCGGTTCCGCTACTGATGTCGTCGCATGTGGGACTGATACCGATAACTGCTGATTGGCCACCGAACACTCCGAATAAAGCCTTTGACTATATGTTCATGGGGCTACCAATCATCTCGTCGATTGGGGGCAGCTTCAGGGCTACTTTGCAGAGTGCAGGCTTTGGGTTAAGCTACGACCCGGGCGACGCTGAATCCTTAGCTAGGGCGCTTGGTCTGCTCGACTCGCACCGCCACATGCTTCAGGATATGGGCGAGCGGGCCCTTATGTACGCTCAGGCGCACTGGGATGGTCAAGTGATCTACTCCCAATACGCAGACTTTCTTGAGTCTGTGGCCAACAGGCCCTAGATGCGCGCGGGCCACTGTTGGGAGGGCATTTCCACGTCGTGCAGATTTGGCGGCTATCGTGCTCTCTGCTAGGTATGGAGATACACATTGGTGATGAACCCTCACTGGTCAATTCGGCCATCGGAGCTCGACGGCTATCGCCGAGTTGGGAAGCGTGTGATTGATCTTGTGTTCAGCGTAGCAGCCCTCGTCTTCTTGTTTCCTGTTATGGCACTTGTGGCGATCTTAGTATGGCTGAACCTGGGCTCGCCCGTGCTCTTTCGCCAAGCGCGGTCCGGCCTGCACGGTAAGCCTTTCGTCCTGCTCAAGTTTCGCACCATGACCGACACGCGCGACGACACCGGTAACCTATTGCCCGATGCGCAGCGGCTGACCCGCCTTGGACGTTTCTTACGCAGTAGTAGCCTTGATGAATTGCCAGAACTGCTCAACGTTCTGCGGGGCGAGATGAGCCTGGTTGGCCCTCGCCCCCTCCTTGTAGACTATCTCCCGTACTACACCGTGCGCGAGCAGCATCGACATTGCGTTCTACCGGGGATCACGGGGCTGGCTCAGGTTAGGGGCCGAAACCGTCTTCCCTGGGAGGAGCGTCTGGAGCTAGATGTCCAGTACGTCGAGCAGCAGTCGTTGCTGCTTGACATGCGGATTCTGTGGGAGACTCTGTGGAAAGTACTCTTTCGTCGAGACATCATGGTCATTCCTGGAGTCGTGCAGGGTAGGCTGGACAAGTGCCGTCAGGCTCAGGAACATGGAGACCGTCGTCCATGACGATCCTGATGGTCCGCCGCCTCGAGCTTGAGGATTTGCCAACGCGGGTTCGCTGGCTGAACACCCCTTCTGTTCTTGCTCACATGAGTATCGAGACGCCTGTCTCCTTGTCTAGTACGCGGCAGTGGTTCACTCAGAACACCCTAAGCGTCCACCGGCGTGATTTCAGCTTTCTCTCTCATAGCACTGAGTCAGATGACGAACTTGTCGCGATGGGTGGGCTCACTGATATCGAGCAGAGGCATCGTCGGGCCGAGCTATATGTCGTAGTGAGCCCTGGGATGACTGGCAGGGGTATAGGAACACGAGCAGTGCAGTGGCTGTGCAACTATGGTTTCATTGAGCTAGGTCTGAACCGTATCTACTTGCACACTTTCGCCGCCAACGAACGCGCCCAGAGGCTGTACAATCGCGTTGGCTTTTCTCTGGAAGGGATCCTCCGCAGTCATGCCTTCCATCATGGCGCATCCGTCGACCGTCATGTGTATGGTCTCCTAAGAGATGAATGGGAGAATATGCGATGGCGTGCCAATGCGCCGATGATAATGCAGATTTCATTGGATGAGTGATGATGCTAATGAAGACCCCTCTGCAACCCCTGCCGAACCTCAGCCATTACCTTGGCATCGATCTGCGTGTCAAACGTGATGACCTGTTTGGCATCACTGGGGGCGGGAACAAGGCTCGGAAAACTGGTCAGATCATGCTCGAGGCCGAGAGGCAAGGCGCCAATGCTCTGGTCACCACCGGCGGTTTGCAGTCCAACCACGCAAGGGTAGCTGCTTTAGCTGCGGCAGTCAGGGGCTGGCGCTGTAGGCTCATTCTCCATGGTGATCCAGCGGAGGCGGTCGAGCCGAGGGGCAACCTGCTCCTCATGCGTCTTGTGGGAGCCGAGATCGAGATCGTAGACCCAACGGGGATCGCGACTGCGATGCAGAACGCGATGGAGAACCTGCGACAGCAAGGGGTTTTGCCGTACGAGGTACCTGGTGGAGGGCACTGCATTGCTGGTGCAATGGCCTATGTTCAGGCCGTAGATGAAATAGACGAACAATGCCGTGGCGATGGTTGGCGGCCCGATTGGATCATTATTGCCAGTGGTACAGGTACTACTCAGGCAGGGATTGTGGTTGGCCTTGAGCGATTGAGGTGGCATAGCCACGTGGTGGGTGTCTCCGTAGCGCGGCGAAACCCCCGAGGTAGGCACATAGTGGAGGATGCTTCTCGTGAGCTTCGATCATACCTCGCATTGGATACCAAGGCCCACAAGATCGACTTTCGTGATGACTGGGTTGGCGGCGGGTACGAGGAGGCTGGGCCGCAAGTGCTATCAGCAATTCGGATGGCAGCAAGGAAGGATGCACTCATATTAGACCCAACCTACACAGGCAAGGCTTTTGCTGGCCTGCTGGATCTAGTGGCAGACCGTGAGATTGAACCAGGTTCCAGAGTGCTCTTCTGGCATACGGGGGGGCTCTTGAATCTCATGGCATCCAGTAATCGGTGGCGAGGCATTTGGGACTCATGAACATCATGCTGACTTGCGCTGGACGCCGCAACTACCTCGTCAGATACTTCAGAAACGAAGTGGGTGATACCGGCAACGTGCTTGCTGTGGACGCGAGTGATAGCGCTCCTGCGTTGCAGTGTGCTGACAAAGCGTTCATTTTGCCCAGACTTGACGATCCCACCTACCTAGACGCTCTGCTCTCTTTGTGCGACCAGGAAAACGTTCAACTGCTCCTCTCTCTGAATGACTTCGAGTTGCCGCTCCTAGCGGCAAATAGATCCCGTTTCTTGGCTGTTGGTACAATGCTAGCCATCTCACCCTCTGCTATTGTGGATACGTGCCTCGACAAGTGGGCCACGCACAGTTTCCTGCTTGGCCATGGTCTCTCAGTGCCGAAGACGTTTCTCTCTTTGGGAGATGCGCAGAAGGCCTTGCGCAGCGGGGAGATGTCCTTCCCCGTCGTCGTCAAGCCTCGGTGGGGCACGGCCTCAATCGGTGTGGAGTACGCGAATGATGCCGAAGAGCTGGATTTAGCCTACCGACTGAGTGCTCGCCGTACCGTTTGCAGTCCGTCTCGTGTGAACGCGGTTGACCCTACGCACTCCGTGCTGATACAGGAGCAGCTAGTGGGTGACGAGTATGGATTGGATATTGTCAACGACCTGGATGGCAACTATGTCTGCACTTTCGCAAAGCGCAAACTGGCGATGCGCGCAGGCGAAACGGATCGGGCTGTTACCGTACATGATCCCATGCTAACTGCGCTTGGGGAGGCCATAGGTCGGACGCTTGGCCATGTGGGCAACTTGGATTGTGATGTCTTCGTTCGCGATGGTCACGCTTTCGTGCTTGAGATGAATCCTCGCTTTGGTGGAGGTTACCCATTCTCCCACGTTGCAGGAGCGAATCTGCCCGCAGCACTTATTGCTTGGGCGAATGGCATGCCTGCCGACCCGCAGTGGTTGTCTGTGAGGCCTGGTGTTGTGGCCTGCAAGTACTACGAGATGCTCGTGGTCTCTCCAATCTCTCTAAAGAAAGATGCGAGATGATACTCTCAATCCCCATGTCCTCTCCTGATCTCACCGAATCCGACATCGCCGCCGTCAACGCCGTCCTGCGGACGCCCATGCTCAGCATCGGCCCGCAGGTCGAGGCTTTCGAAGCGGCGCTGGCCGGCTATGTCGGCGCGCGACATGCGGCGGCGGTCAACTCGGGCACCAGCGGCCTGCACCTCTGCATCATCGCCGCCGGCGTGGAGGCGGGTGACCTGGTCATCACCACGCCCTTTTCCTTCATCGCCTCCGCCAACTGCATTCTCTACGAGCGGGCCGTACCGGTCTTTGTCGATGTCGACCCGGCCACCGGCAACATCGATCCGCGGCTGGTGGCCGAGGCGGCGCGCGACCTGGCTGCGGGCGGGAGCGCGGCGGAGCGGTGGTTGCCAAGGAATGTCAAGCGTCAAGCGTCAAACGTCGGGCGCCTGAAAGCGATCCTGCCGGTGCACGCGTTCGGCCAGCCGGCGGATATGGAGCCGATTCTGGCAACGGCGCGCGAGCACGGGCTGGCGGTGATCGAGGATGCCTGCGAGGCTATCGGGGCGGAGTACAAGGGCTGCCGGGCGGGGACGCTGGGCGACGCGGCGGTGTTTGCCTTCTACCCCAACAAGCAGATGACCACCGGCGAGGGGGGCATGATCGTCACGGACCGTGAGGATTGGGATGCCCTCTTTCGCTCGCTACGTAACCAGGGGCGCGATGTGTTCGACGCCTGGCTGAACCACACGCGCCTGGGCTACAACTACCGGCTGGATGAGATGTCCGCCGCTTTGGGCCTGGCGCAGGTGCGGCGCATCGAACAGCTCCTGGCCCAGCGCGCGCGGGTGGCGGGATGGCATAACGAGCGGCTGGCGGGCGTGGCGGGGGTCGAGCGGCCCTACATCGCGCCCAGCACCACGCGCATGTCCTGGTTCGTCTACGTCATCCGCCTGGCCCAGGGGGCGGACCGCACGGCGCTGATGGGGGAACTGCAAAAGCACGGCATTCCCTCGCGCCCGTATTTCACGCCCATTCACCTGCAGCCGTTCTACGCCAACCGCTTCGGCTACCGCCGCGGCGATTTCCCCGTCACCGAGGACCTGGGCGACCGCTCCCTCGCCATCCCCTTCTCGAGTGTGATGACGGAAGAGCAGGTCGACTATGTCTGCGATCACCTCAAGCAGGCGCTGCAAGCCCAGGGGATCGGGTAACAGAGCTAAGAATCGACGGTAGCGGAACCAGTCGCCATCGCGCGTGGTGATCCTTCGCGGGCCAGGGCTTGCCTCGCTGGTAGGCCTGCAAAACCCGCTCAGGATGACGGGGAAGTTGGGCACGGCATCGTGTCGCGACACTCTTTTGCGCCATGCCCTTCCTTTCGCATATTACGCGCCCGTTTCGCGCCTTTCGCGTTTCTTTTGTGTGTTTCGCGCTTCCAAGCCCTCTATATCCCAAGGAGTAGCACGCCATCATGCTCAGGACGCTTTCGCGCCTCGTGAACCGCTATATCCCAGCCGTCGTCATCGATGCTGTGGTGGTGGTGGTGAGCTTTTTCCTGGCCTGGGGCGGGCGCATTGCCGCCGGCGCTACAGGTCTGCAGCCGGCCTATTCCTTTGTCCTTGTCGCGGTCGTCGTCTATGGCATCACCAACCGCATCTTTGGCCTCTACCATCACCTCTGGCGCTATGCCTCTTCCGGCGAGGTGCTGACCATCGGCGGCGCGGCGGCCCTGGGCACTCTGGTCCTCATGGCTGCGGACTATGCCTGGCCCGGCGCGCGGCCTCTGCCCATTAGCGTCGTCCTCTTTGGCGGGTTCTTTGCCTTTGCCGGCTTTGTGGCCGTGCGCTACCGCCGGCGGGCGTGGAACGGCTTACGCCGGCGGGTCCTGCGCCACCGCTACCCGGCGGGTCGCACGCGCTTGCTCATCGTCGGCGCCGGCGAGGCGGGGCAGCTCCTGGCCTGGCGCCTGCAGAACCTGGAGGAGGGCCGCGGCTTCCAACTGGTGGGCTTTGTGGACGACGACCCGGCCAAGGTGGGCATGCGCGTGCACGGGGCGCCGGTGCTGGGCGGGCGCGAGGCCATCCCGGAGGTCGTGGTCAGGCAGCAGGTGGAGATGATCGTCGTGGCCATCTACAACCTCAGCCGCGAGGCCCTGCGCGAGATTCTGGCTATTTGCGAGCGCACGCCGGCGCGCATCAAGGTCCTGCCCAACCCCCTCGATTTCATCGAGCGCAAGAGCGGAGTCGCGCCGATCCGCGATGTGACGACCGAGGACCTGCTCGGTCGCCCGCCGGTGCGCATCGATCGGGCGGCCTGCCATGCCCTCCTCGCGGGCAAGGTGGTCCTGGTGACCGGCGCCGCCGGGTCCATCGGCTCCGAGCTCTGCCGGCAGATCGCCGGCTTTCGGCCCCAGTGTCTGCTCATGCTGGATAACAACGAGTCCGGCCTGCACGATCTCTCGGTCGAACTCGCTGCTCGCCCCGGCACGCCGGATACGCGCTACCTCATCGCCGATGTGACCAACCGGCACAAGCTGGCGCTTCTCTTTGCCGAGCACCGGCCGCGGGTGGTCTTTCATGCGGCAGCTTATAAGCATGTGCCGCTGATGGAGGCGCATCCGGACGAGGCGGTGCGTGTGAACGTCCTGGGCACGCGCAATGTGCTCGAGCTGGCCTGTGAGCATGGGGCCGAGCGCTTTGTATTCATCTCGACCGACAAGGCCGTGAACCCCAGTTGCGTGATGGGCGCGACCAAACGCTTGGGTGAGTTGCTGGTATCGGCCATGGCGAGCGAGTCGGGGACCCTCTGCACCGGTGTGCGTTTCGGCAACGTCCTGGGCAGCCGCGGCTCGGTGGTGCCCATCTTTGAGCAGCAGATCGCCATGGGCGGCCCGGTTACGGTTACCGATCCGGAAATGACCCGCTTCTTCATGAGCATCCCCGAGGCGGTCAGCCTGGTCATTCAGGCGGCGACGGTCACTGAGGGCGGCGACCTCTTCATCTTGAATATGGGGGAGCAGGTGCGCATCGTCGAGCTGGCGGAGCGGTTGATCCGCTTGCGCGGCCTGCGCCCGGGGGTGGATATCCCCATCAAGTACACCGGCATCCGCCCCGGCGAAAAGCTGCGCGAGGAGCTGACCGGCCCCGGCGATGAGGTCCATCGCACGGCTCACCCGGCGATCTTGCGCCTCAACGGCCACGCACCCGCCTCGTGCGGGGTTCTCTTCCACCAACTCGACGAACTCATCGCCGTCGCCCAGTCGCAGGGCAACGGCGCCGTCACCGACCGGCTGTGGGAGATCGTCAGGTCGCATGCGGCAGTCGGGCAACCTACTCGTCGGAGTCGTCGGTAGCGCTCCGCGCCGCGCGATGCGCTACCCCTTCGCCGAGATACCCTCCTCTTCCCAGGCTGCCGTCGCCGCACCTTCCCCCGCGGGCGCTAGCCCGCCCCTCCCCGCAGCGCAGGAACCCCCGCCCAACTGCCGACCCACATTTAGGGCTGGTTGCGCGCTGCTCTGTAGCACCTGCCGCTTTGGCGATCAGCGCACCGGTTGACAGGGCATTCGGGACTGCGGCGCGAGGGCGAGGCCTTGATCTATCCGTAAAAAATTACCAAACGAAGCCAATTTGCCCGGGGACGGTTTCGCCGCCAAGAGCTTGGCGCCCTTTGTGCCAGGAACACACTTTGGCTATAATCCACACAGTCGCACCCGGGCTCATCATTCAGGAAAAATGAGGGGCATCCTTGCACAACGAAGACGCCGACACCTTCGATATCCGGCAATACATCGCGCTCCTCCGCCGCTGGCTCTGGCTCATCGTTTTGGCCTCGCTCCTGGCTGCGGGTGCCGCCTTTGTGGCCGGCCGACTCGCCACCCCCGTCTACGAGGCCTCATCGACCCTGCTGATCAGCAAGGGGCAAAAGGCCGGCGGGACGGACTATAACGACCTCCTCATGAGCGAGCGCCTGGCCAAGACCTACGCCGAGATGCTCAGGGGGCAGCCGGTGCTGGCCGAGGTGGCCGCGCGCCTGGGGCTGCCCGCGTCGGCGGAGGCGCTGCAGGCGCTGGTCCGGGCCGTCACGGTCGAGCCGGTGCGCGATACCCAGCTCATCCGCCTCACCGTACGCCACGCCGACCCTGCACGGGCTGCCGAGATTGCCAACGCCATCCCCGTCGTGTTCATCGACTATAACGCCCAGATGCAGGCGGCGCGCTTTGCCGCATCGCTCGAGAGCCTGGATGCCGAGATGCAGCGCCTCACCGGCGAGATCGAGGCTACCCAGCACGAGCTGGATGAGGTCAAGGCCACAGGCAGCGGGGATGGCCAGCAGGCGCGCCTGGAGGCTCTCTTGGCCCAGTATCGCGCCACCTATGCCGGCCTGCTCAGCAACTATGAAGAGATCCGCCTCGCCCAGGCGCGGGAGATGGACTCGCTGACCGTCTTTGAGCCGGCGACGGTTCCGCACGCGCCGGCGTTGCCGCGCACGCGCACGAATGTGCTCCTGGCGTCGGTGGTGGGGGCGATGCTGGCGGTGGGTGCGGCTTTTCTGATCGAGTACCTCGACGATACGATCAAGGTGCCGGAGAATGTAGAGCGCGTGGTGGGCATGTCGCCCATGGGCAACATCGCGCGCTTTGCCGACGAAACGGCCGGGGCCGGCCCGATTATGGCCGGCGACCCCCGGTCGGCCATTGCCGAGGCCTACCGGGTGCTGCGCACGAACGTCGAGTTCTCGGTGGTCGGGCTACAGCGTTCGCCGGTGGTGCTCCTGGTCACCGGCGCCCAGCCCGGCGAGGGCAAGACAACGACTCTGGCCAACCTGGGCGTCGCCCTGGCTCAGGTCGGCAAGCGGGTGCTGCTCGTCGACTCGGACATGCGCCGCCCCACGCTGCACAAGCAGTTCGGCCTGCCCAACGATCGGGGGCTGACGACCCTTTATCTGCAGCGCGACTTGAACCCGGAGAGCGTAATCAAGGAGACCGAGATCTCGGGGCTGCGCGTGTTGACCTCGGGACCCATCCCCTCCAACCCGGCCGAGGCCCTGGCCTACCCGCAGACAGACGAGATGCTCGACGGTCTGCGAGCCCTGGCCGACTATGTCCTGCTGGATAGCCCGCCCCTTCTGAGCGTTGCCGATGCGGCGATACTGGCGCAAAAGGCGGATGGTGTGCTCATGGTGGTGCAATCCGGCAGCACGCGCACCGATGCTTTTGCCCGTGCGGTGGCCGCGCTGAATGGGGTCAACGCCCGGCTGTTGGGCGTGGTCCTGAACCGGATGGCGGTGCGCCCCGGCAGCTATTACTATCACTACTACCAATCTGATGGAGATGGGCCGAGCCGCCGCCGGCATCGTTCGCGGGCCCTGGGCGCTGCGGGCTGGCGTGCTCTGCCGGCCTGGTTCGCCCGCCGGTCGGGTGAGGGGCGGTCGAGCTTTATCCTACGCCTGGCCCTGGTTTTGCTCGGCGTCGCCGCGGTTCTTGCGCTGGCCGTCAGCGCGTTGTCGCAGGGGCTCGAGCCCTCCAGCGCCTCCGTCCACCCAACGGCTGTTGCGCCCGCTGAGCAGCCCACTGCAGCTCCGGCCGCCGGCGTGCAGCCCACGGCCGAGCCGACCTCTCTGCCCAGCCCGACGGTGGAGGTGATTCCCTCTTCCACCGCCGCGGCGACGGCTACCCCCAAGCCCAGCCCGACGCTGATCGTGCCCTCGCCCACTCCGGAGCGCGGTGTGAGCGCTGCCCTGCGCCTGCGCGACGGACGCACCGAGTATGCCGCCGGCGAGGCGGTGTATTTCGTGCTGGAGGTACAGAATAACCGCGACGAGCTGACCTCGATGGGCATCGTCGGCCTGGAGGCGCCGGGCATGCCTTTTCGCTCGACCTGGTGGCAGGTAGACCTGGGGCCCGGTGCGGCCTATAACGGGGAGGACCATCTGGTTTTCTCGGAGCCGGGCACCTATACTGTCTCTATGGCGGCCTGCTTCTCGGAGGCCGGTGCCTGCCAGGAGACGGGCGCCGACTGGGAGACGTTTCCCGGCGGTGTGACCGTCACCGTGCACTGACGGGGAGACGGTTTTACCGCAAAGAGCGCCAAGGGCTCGAAGGGATTCTGAATTTGCGATACTTGAGCCGGCCGATGGAAGCATCGCAAGTGCGGAATCCCCTTGAGTCCTTGGCGCTCTTTGTGGTAAAACCGTCCACCCCTCGTGCGCTCAGCTTAAAACCCCGGTTTCCGCGCCGGAATCCTTTGACAAATCGATTCCCTTGTGTTACACTCGAATCGGTGTTATCCCATTCGTCAGTGTACGGCGTCCGGTTCATTCGTAGGTACTCATCAGGCCGAACGCCGCGGGCGCAAAGCGGAACTCGAGGCACGTCTCTTGCACTCATCTTCGTCTAGCAATGCTTCGCACAGGCCCGGCGGGCAGGGCTCGCCTTTAGCGTTCGAGTCATCGGCCCAGGCCCGTGTGATGCGATACTAGCTTGAGATGGTCGGCCGCTGTCGTCAGAGCAGCCTGGATCGGGGTGGCTTGCGCCGGCCCGGGTGGGCGGCGTGTAGCTATTGGAACCGGAGGCCGGCCGCTGGTTCGCTATGACGTACGGCCGCGTTAGGTGCTGGGGTGTGCCATCGGCACACCTTTTTTCGTTTCCGGGTTCCGATATGCCGTCCGAGGTGTTGCAGTCTGCTCGCTAGTGGTGCTTCACAGAGATTCCGGCAGGTAAGGCTCGCCCCAGCGGCGCCATAGTGCCTGCCAAGACTTGGGTGACGCAGCGCTAGTAGTGCCTCAAGGCGGTTGTGGCTTGTATAGGCCGCCTCGGGTGCTGTCAAACACCGCAGGAGGAGGTTTCATGTGAGCCTGGAGTTGATTCTCCGCATATCGGTCCTGCTCTTGGGGGCACTCCTCGGATGGCAGATCGGCGGCGCGGTGAAGGGCTTGCTTGTGAGCCCCTATGTGCGCTATTACCCGGCAATCACGGCGGCCATCGGCGGGATGCTGGGTGCCTTCTTTGCCCTGGATGTGACGCTGCGCCCCTTCAGGTTGGCGCGACGCCGGATTCGCCAGATCCCGGCGCGTTACCTGGTTACCGGCTTGGTTGGCCTGGTGGTAGGTCTGATTATCTCTGCCCTCCTGGCTCTGCCCCTTTCGCTTCTGCCCGGGTTTCTGGGCGAAGTGTTGCCCTTTGTGTCTGCTGTCGCTTTTGGCTCGCTGGGCGTGACGACGATGGTGATGCGCGAGAAGGACATCCTGACGATGGTGCGCCGCCTGACCTCTCATGAGGGCATGGCCGGCCAGGATGAGGTCATCCTCGTCGATACCAGCGTGATCATCGATGGACGCATTGCCGATATCTGCGCGACCGGTTTCATCAGCGGCACGCTGATCGTGCCCCGTTTTGTCCTCAACGAACTGCAACACATAGCCGACTCGCCGGACGTCCTGCGGCGCAACCGCGGCCGGCGTGGGCTAGAGATTCTGGCTCGCCTGCAGAAGGATCCTGAGACGTCGATCGAGATATCCGAGATGGATGTCGAGGGTGTGCGCGAGGTCGATAGCAAGCTGGTTCGCCTGGCGCGCGAACTCGGCTGTGCCATCATGACCAACGACTATAACTTGAACAGCGTGGCCAAGCTGCAGGGCGTCAAGGTGCTGAATGTGAACGAGCTGGCCAACGCGGTCAAGGTGGTGGTGCTCCCCGGGGAGACCCTGGCGGTGCGCATTATTCAGGAGGGCAAGGAGCCCGGCCAGGGCGTGGGCTACCTCGACGACGGCACGATGGTCGTGGTGGAGGATGGCCGTCGTTCGATCGATCAGGACGTGGAGGTGCTCGTGACCCGCGTTCTGCAGACGGTGGCCGGGCGGATGATCTTTGCCCAGTTTGAGAACAAGGGTAGCCATTAGGCGAGGGGATTCGCTTCCCTCTATTCCCTGACTCCGGCTAGTGAGGATACATGCAATGGCTTTGCAAATCTATAATACACTGACCCGCGAAAAGGAACTCTTTGTGCCGGTGCACGAGGGGCGCGTGATGATGTATGTCTGCGGCCCGACGGTGTACGCGGATGCCCATATCGGTCATGGCAAGACCTATGTGAACTTTGATGTGGTGGTGCGCTATCTGCGCTACGCCGGCTACCGGGTGCGCTACGTCCAGAACATTACCGACGTCGGCCACATCCTGGATACGGGTGAGGATCGCATCCTCAAGGGCGCCGCCCGCGAGCATATCGAGCCGATGGAGCTGGTGGAGCGCTATACCCGGCGCTACTTTGAGGATATGGACGCGCTGAACGTACAGCGCCCGGACATCTCGCCCCGCGCCAGCGGCCATATCCCCGAGCAGATCCAGCTCGTGCAGCGGTTGATCGAGGGCGGCTACGCCTATGAGGTGAACGGCTCGGTCTATTTCGATGTGGGCAGTTGGCCCACCTACGGCAAGCTCTCCGGCCGGCGAGTCGGGGAGTTGCTCGAGGGCTCGCGCATTGAGGTGAACCCCGAAAAGCGCCACCCGGCAGACTTTGCGCTGTGGAAGCGGGCCGAACCGGAGCATGTGATGCGTTGGCCCAGCCCCTGGGGGGTGGGCTACCCGGGCTGGCACATCGAGTGCACGGCCATGTCGGCCAAGTACCTGGGGCTGCCCTTCGATATTCACGGCGGCGGGGTCGATAACAAGTTCCCCCACCACGAGGCCGAGGTGGCCCAGAGCGAGGCGGCCTATAACAAGGACTTTGCGCGCATCTGGATGCACAACGGTATGGTCATGGTCGGCGGCGAGGAGATGCACAAGTCCCTCGGCAATTTCATGACCCTGCGCCAGGCCTTTGAGCGCTGGTCGCCGCTGGCCGTGCGCTTTTTCATCGTCGGCAGCCACTACCGCAGCCCGCTGGACTTTTCGGCGGAGGCGATGGAGGCGTCGATGCGCGGGCTGGACCGGCTGCTGAACGCGGTGCGCGCGGTGCGCGAGCGGCTGCCGGGGGCGCCCGAGGGGCCGGCCGACGACGATGCCCTGGCCATGCTCGAGGATTTCAAGGCGCGCTTCTTGGCGGCGATGGATGACGATTTCAACACTTCGGGCGCGATGGGCGTGCTCTTTGAGATGGTGCGCGCCACCAACGCTCTGGTGGCCAGCCCCGAGCCGCCGACCCGCGAGACGCTCGCGGCGGCGGACCGCGCCTACCGCGAGCTGGGCGGCGATATCCTGGGCATCGTCCCCGAAGAGCTGGCCGAGGAGGGAGCAGGGGCTCTGGCCGATGAGCTGATCGACCTGCTGCTGGCGGCGCGTCAGGACCTGCGGGCGGCCAAGCAGTTCGGCCTCGCCGACCGCATCCGCG
Source organism: Anaerolineae bacterium (assembly GCA_034428955.1). Lineage (GTDB taxonomy): Bacteria > Chloroflexota > Anaerolineae > SpSt-313 > SpSt-313 > DAOUGZ01. Next base: position 21,410 of record DAOUGZ010000240.1, read on the forward strand.
ACCGGCTGGCCGAGCTGGGCATTGTGCTGGAGGATACGGCGCATGGCACGCGCTGGCGGCGGGGGTAGGCGGCGCGAGCGACCGGGGCGGGAGGGCAGCCGGCGCTCGCCACGCCCGGCGCAGCCTCGCCGGCCGGAGCGCCTGCAGCGAGGGGCGCCCCGGCGTGGCGAGCGCCCCACCGCGGACCGCCAGCCTGGCGAACGGCGCCCTGGCCGTGAGGTGCATATCGGCGACCTGCTCTATGGGCGCAACGCGGTTCGCGAAGCCCTGCGCGCCGGCCGGCGGCGTTTCCGCTATCTGGCTGTGGCCGCCGGCGCCCAGAAGGCCGGCACGCTGGGCGAGATTCTGGAGCTGGCTGCCGAGCGCGGCGTGCCGCTGCGCGAGGTCGAGCGGTTCGACCTGGACGAGCTGGCCCCCGGCAACCAAGGCGTGGCCTTGCAGGCCTCCGAGTATCCCTATGTGGAGCTGGATGCTCTGATCGAGCGGATCGAGCCCGGATCGCTCTTCTTGCTCCTGGACCTCATCGAGGACCCGCAGAACCTGGGGACGCTCCTGCGCACGGCGGACGTGGTGGGTGTGCAGGGGGTGGTAATCCCCGAGCACCGCGCGGCCGGTGTGACGCCGGCGGTCTCGAACGCCTCTTCCGGCGCCGTCGAGTGGCTGCCGGTGGCCCAGGTGGGCAACCTGGTGCAGGCTATGGATGCCCTGCGCGAGGCCGGCGTGTGGTTGGTGGGGCTGGAGGATGTGCCCGAGGCCGTGACCTACGATCAGGCCGACTGGCGCGGCCCCACAGCGCTCGTGGTCGGCAGTGAGGGCCGGGGCATGCGCCGGCTCGTGCGCGAACACTGCGATTTTCTGGCCCGGCTGCCGATGGCCGGGCATGTCGGCTCGCTGAACGCCGCCGTGGCCGGGTCGATTGCCCTCTACCACGCCTGGCGACTGCGCGAAGTGGAAGGAACTGGGAACTCGTAGGAACTCGGCTGAGCTCCCGCGAGTTCCACGAGTTGGTGACTCCATGACGAGGGTATCCGAGCGCGCCGCCCGGCGCAACATGCTGCTCCTGATCGCCGATAACGTCTTCTTTGGGGTGGCTACGGCCTTTCTGGGCCCTACGACGATCCTCCCCAGCCTCATCCGTCTGCTGGGCGGCACGCCTTTGGCCGTCGGAGTCCTTGGCGCCATCATGTCGGGCGGCTGGCTTTTGCCCCAGCTTTTTGCCAGCCGCTTTGTGGCCAACCGGCCGCTGGTCAAGCCCTATGTGGTGATCCCGCTGATCGTCAGCCGGAGTTGCTTGCTCTTGCTCGGCCCGGCCCTGCTCTGGCTGGCTCCGCGCTCCGCCGGCCTGGCCCTCGCCGCTCTCCTCTGCACCTACGCCGCCTTTACCCTGGCCGATTCCCTCTCCGGCGTGGGCTGGTTCGAGCTGTTGAGCAAGGCCGTCCCGGGCGACCGGCGGGCACGGTTGATGGGCACCGCTCAGACCCTCTCCGGCCTCCTAGCGGTCGGCGCGGGTGTGGTGATCAGAGAGGTGTTGGCGCGCCCGGGCTCGTTTCTGGCCAATCATGTGCTGCTCATCTCTCTGGCCGGCCTCTTTTGCTGTATGAACCCCATTCTGCTTTCCCGCATCCGCGAGCCGCGCGGCGAAGCGCTGGGCAAGCCCCAGCCGGCGTGGCGCGAGTACTTGCCCCACCTGCTGCGCATCCTGCGCACCGACCCGCGCTTTGCCTGGCTGACGGCCATGCGTTGGCTCTCGGGCCTGGCGGACATGGCCGGCGCCTTTTACGTCCTCTTCGCGGCCGATCGGCTGCACATGCCTCAGGAGACGGTGGGGCTGTTCGTCAGCGCCGGGGTGGTGGGCGGGCTGCTGTGCGGAGCCCTGCTGGGCCCCCTCGGCGACCGCAAGGGGAGCGCCCAGGTCATCCGGGTGGTCATGGCTCTGCGCGTTCTGTGCCCTGTGCTGGCCCTCCTCTCGCCCACTCTGGCCGGCCTGCATGCCGGTCTGGCTACCGGCGCCTTTCTGTTCCTCTATGTCGCCACGGGCATGGCCAACGGCGCCTGGTTCGTCGGGTTCATGAACTATATCCTGGAGATTGCCCCGCCGGCGCAGCGTGCTATGTACGTCGGCCTGGCCAACACCCTCGGCGGCCTTTTGCTCGTCGCCCCACTGCTGGCCGGCTGGCTGACTCAGGTTCTCTCCTACGAGCTTCTCTTTGGGGTCGTCCTCGCCCTGGCGTTGTTGGGCCTGCTCGGCGCCCTGCGCGGCCCGAAGCCGTTGCCGGCGGTAGAGGGCGCCTAGCCCCAGATGCTGCGCATCCACTCCAACCCGCGCTGCGCCGCCTGTTCCCCACTGGGGTAGGGCAAGACCTCCAGCGACAAGGCCTTGTCATAACCGATATGCTGCAGCACGGCGCCCACCCGGGCCCAATCCACATTGCCGCCGCCCGGGTAGCGGCGGTTGCTGTCCGAGATGTGCACGTGGGCGATGCGCCCCGCACACAGGCGGAAGGATTCCAGCATATCCCTGTCTTCGATGAACATATGATGCGTGTCCAGCAGCAGTGCGAGGGTCTCCAGGCCCGGCCTTTGCAGGAACTCGAGCGCTTCCGTCGTGGTGTTGATGAGGTTCGTGAGGTAGAAGGCAATGGGCTCGAACCCCAAGACGACGTGGCGCTCGGCGGCATAGGCCGCAATGGGCACCAGCTCTTCTGCCAGCCGATCCAGGTACGCACTCCGCTCTGCGTCGCCGGGTGCTTTGCCGCGACACAGCCCCAGGAACACCACCGCGCCAAACCTCTGCGCCAGATCGATATGCTCCCTGAGCCGCGCCGCCATGGCCGCCCGCACGGCCTTTTCGGGCGCGGTGAGGCTCAAGCCGTTCAGGCTGTACTCCAGCCCCGTCCCAATCGCCGCTATGCGCAGGTTGTTGCGCTCTGCGCTCCTGGCCAGCGCCGCCACATCCAGGCCCTGAGGCTCCCGGATGTGTAGCTCCACGCTGTCAAAGCCTATGGCCGCCGCCTGGCGCATAGCCGGGTCCAGCCCGCCTTGCAGCAACACCGGCGCGCCGTCTCCCAACGGCTCCTGCGAGACGGCCAGCCCGTAGCTGACCTTTCTGCCCATCGATTGGCCTCCATTCCCGGCATGTGTACGATCTGCCGAACGGTCAAAGCTTCTTCCAGAGGTGCAGGGCTGCTAGCCCATGAACATCCCGCCGTTGACGTCGATCACCGCACCGGTGATAAAGTCGGCCGCCTCCGACGCCAGGAATACCACGGTCCGCGCCACGTCCTCCGGCTTTCCCAATCTACCCACAGGGACGGACGCTGCCAGCTTGCGCACTTGCTCCGGCGTAAACCCCTGGAGGATGGCGCTCTCCGTCGTGCCGGGCGCAATGGCGTTGACGGTGATGTGGTGGGGGGCCACCTGGCGAGCTATGCACATGGTCATGCCCAGCAGCGCCGCCTTGGAGGTGGAATAGGCACACCCGGCGCTGATTCCCCCCATTCTTCCGGCCAGGGAGGATATGTTGACGATCCGGCCCCAGCCCTGCCGGCGCATGTACTTTAGGACCTGTTGGGTGGCAAACACCGCGCTCTTGACGTTGATGTTCATGACCCGGTCCCATTCGGCCTCATCCAATTCCTCGATGGCCGCCGTACTGAGCACGCCGGCGTTGTTCACCAGAATGTCCACATGCCCATATTGCCTCGCCACATCGTCCACCATTGCGGTGACCTGCTCGACGTTAGAGACATCCACCGGATAGCCGGCTGCCGCAACGCGCATCTGGGCGATTTCCTGCACCACCCGCTGCGCGCCGTCCGCATCGATATCCACGGCCACCGGAATCACCCCGTGTTCCGCCAGGGCAAGCGCGATGGCCCGCCCAATGCCCCGCGCCGCGCCGGTGACGATGGCTACTCTGTTCTCAATCCCCATGAGATCCTCCCTCTGGGCTTAGATCAACGCGCCGCTAGCGGCAGCGGCCCGCAACGACAAGCAAGGCTGTTGCTGCGCGATAGCTTTCCGGAGCCCCGGCGCGAAGTGCGCCTGGCCCATGCTTGGATAGTACGAACAATCCGACAGCAGTCAACTGCCGGCCGGCGCTTTGGTGCTTCTTCTTCCCCATGATATACTGGGAGGGTTCGGGCCGTTCGCCGTTTCCTGCCGGCGGTTGGAGTTCGTGAGGAAATCAAGGTGGGTGAGGTCTCGGAGCGCGAGTTCCGCCGCAACTTTTCGCTGCTGGTTACCGACCATGTCTCCTTCAGCACTGGCATGGCCTTTATGGGCGTTACGACGATCTTGCCCAGCCTGGTTCGCCAGTTGGGGGGCGGCCCGGTGATCGTCGGCTCGCTGAGCACCATTCAGGCGGCGGGTTGGATGCTGCCTCAGTTGTTTGCCGGGCGCTATGTGGCCAACCGGCGGCGGGTCAAGAGCTATGTCCTCTGGCCCGGGGTCATCAGCCGGGTGTTCCTGCTTGTGATGGTGCTGGCGCTGGCCGCTTTTGGCGCGAGCGCGCCGCAGGTGGCTCTGATGGCCTTTCTCACCACCTTTGCTGCGTTCGCCATCAGTGATGCGGTCGGCGGCGTTGGCTGGTTCGACCTCCTGGCCAAGGCGATACCTTTGGAGCGGCGCGGTCGGGCGATGGGCGTGGCCCAAACCCTCTCCAGCCTGGGGGCTATCGGCGCCGGCATCGCGGCCCGGAGCATCCTGGCGCGCCCAGCCCCCTTTCCGGGCAACTATGTCCTGCTGATCGGCCTCGGTGCCGGCTGCATTTGTGTGTCTCCGTTGGCCATCCTGCTGATGCGCGAGCCGCCGGGCTCTTCGGAAGGATCGACCAACCTCCCCTGGCGCGTCTATGTGCCCAAGCTGCTCTCTATCTTTCGCCGCGACCGGCGTTTTGCCTGGCTGACTGTGGTCGGCTGGGTCGCTACGCTGGCCGATATGGGCAACGCCTTCTATGTGCTCTACGCCGGAGACCGCCTTCACATCCCCGAGCCAGTTATCGGCCTGTTCATCAGCGCTGGGATGGTGGGCGGCCTGCTATCCGGGCTTGTGCTCGGCCCGCTCGGCGATCGCCGTGGGAGCGCGGCGGTTATCGTCATCACGATGGCGCTGCGTTGCCTTGGCCCGGGCCTGGCGCTGCTCGCGCCCGCGCTGGCCGGCCTGCATTCGGGGCTGGCGCCCATGCTCTTTATGCTCATCTTTGCCGGCATGGGCATGGTCACCGGCGCCAACATGATCGGCTCTATGAACTATCTGCTGGAGATCGCCCCGGCCGGGGAGCGACCGATGTATGTGGCGCTCTATAATACGCTGGGCATTTTGGTGGTGTTTGCGCCGCTCCTGGCAGGCTGGCTTGTGCAGGTGACCTCCTACGAGGCTCTGTATGTCGTTACACTTGGTTTAGCATTCCTGGGGTTGGTAACCGCACTCCGGCGGCCGGGCGCTGCGCTATATCGGCGGGCGCCGGAGATAACCGGATGAGAGGCTGATAAGCGTGAGCACTCCAGACTCCTCCACCCTTCCCATGAGCGACGTGATGAGCCCGCTTCCCGAGCGCGTCGCTCGCCGCAACGTCATGCTCCTCGGGCTGGACTTTGTGGCCTTTGGTGTGGCCATGGCCTTTTTGGGGAACACAACCGTGCTGCCGGCGCTCGTACGCCTGTTGGGCGGCGGTCCGGTCCTCATCGGCTTTCTCGGCGCGATCACGTCGGGTGGCTGGCTCTTGCCCCAGTTGTTCGCCGGGCGCTATGTGGCCAACAAGCCGCTGGTGAAAAAGTACATCGTGGTGCCGGGCTACGCCAGCCGCGCTTGTCTGGCCCTCCTGGTGCCGGCGCTGTGGTTCCTGGCGCCGCGGTCGCAGGATCTGGCGCTGGCCGCGGTAGTGCTGGCGTACGCGGCGTTCATTACCGGGGATGCGCTCTCGAGCGTGGGGTGGCTGGACCTGCTGGGCCGCGCCGTGCCCATGGGGCGTCGCGGCCGCTTCACCGGAACTTCTCAGGCTCTGTCCAGCCTGCTGGGCATCGGCGCCGGCATGGCCGTCAAGGCGATACTGGCCCGCCCGGGGCCCCCGCTCACCAACCATATCTATCTCATCGCCATCTGCGCCATAGTCATGATGATCAGCGCCACAGCAACAGCGCTCGTGCGCGAGCCTCGCGCCAATTTCCCGAGCAAGCCGCGCCCTTCGTGGCGCGAGTTCCTGCCGCAGTTGGGCGCGATTGTGCGGCGCGATTCCCGCGTTTCCTGGATGCTTGCTGTGCGCTGGCTGCACGGCCTCGGCGACATGGCCGCGGCCTTTTATGCCCTCTATGCCATCGAGCGATTGGGCATCCGGGAGGAGATGTTGGGCCTTTTCGTCAGCGCCGGCGTGGTGGGCGGGCTGGTGGGCGGCGTGGCCCTGGGTACTGTGGGGGACCGTCGGGGCAGCGCCATGGTTATCCGCATCGGCACCGCGCTGCGCTGCTTGTGTCCGGGTCTGGCCCTTTTGGCCCCGCTCGTGGTCGGCTGGGAGCCCGCTTTGGCGCTGCCGACCATGGTCCTCGTCTTTGCTGTGGCTGGTGTGGTGAACGGCGTACAGATGACCGGCTTTACCAACTATATCCTGGATATCGCCCCCCCTGCCGAGCGCTCGCTGTACATCGCCCTGGCCAACACCCTGGGCGGGCTCCTGATCGGGGCGCCCCTCGTAGCGGGTTGGCTGGTGCAAGTGGCCTCCTACCAGTTCCTCTTTGCCGTCGCCCTGGCCATGGAGCTGCTGGCGGTCCTCGTGTCGTGGCGCGGCCTGGGCTTGTTCGAGCGCTGGTGGGCGCGCGGCCAAGCTATGGATGCGGTGCCTTGAACACACTGTCCGAACGCACCTTCCGCTGGAATCTGGCCATGCTGCTGGGCGATACCGTGGGTTTCACTGTGGGGATCGCCCTCCTCGGCCCGACAACCATCCTCCCCAGCCTGGTACGCGAGTTGGGTGGGGGGCCGCTGGCGGTCGGGCTGACTGGCGCCATCCAGGCTGGCGGCTTTTTCCTGCCCCAATTGGTGGCGGGGCGCTATGTGGCCAACCGGGCGCTGGTCAAAAAGTACGTCGTGCTGCCGGCGACTCTCAGCCGGGCCTGCCTGGCCCTGCTTCCGCCGGTACTGCTGCTCTTGGCTGTGCGGTCGCCGGGGCTGGCGCTGGCCGCTGTGCTGCTCATCTATGCCCTCTTTAACGTGGTTGATTCTCTGTCTGTTGTAGGTTGGTACGACCTGCTGGCCAAAGCGATCCCGTTGAACCGGCGCGGGCGGGTGATGGGCGCAGGGCAATCACTCTCTGCCCTCCTCGGCGTGGGCGCAGGCGCGATGGTGACATGGCTCCTGGCGCGCTCTGGGCCGTTCCCCGAGAGCTATGTCCGGATTATCCTGCTGGCGGTTGCCTTCCTGGCCATCTGCCCGGTCGTTCTGGCCCTCATCCGTGAGCCCGCAGGCCTCGTACAGGCGGAAGGTCCGCTGCATTGGGGCGAGTACCTGCCGCGCCTGGGGTCGATTGTGCGCCGGGATGGCCGTTTCGCCTGGCTGGTCGCCGTCATGTGGCTGGGCGGGCTGGCGGATATGGCCGCTGCTTTTTATGTGCTCTATGCCGGCGAGCGGGTCGGCCTCCCGCCGGAGACGCTGGGCCTGTTCATCAGTGCCGGCGTGGTGGGCAACTTTGTCGGCGGCGCCCTGTTGGGCCCCCTGGGCGACCGGCGAGGCAGTGCAGCGGTGATCCGGGTTGTGATGGGGGCGCGGTGCCTGTGCCCTCTGCTGGCTCTGCTCACGCCTCCTCTCGCCGCCTTGCACCCCTGGCTGGCGCCCGGCGCCTTTGTGTTGCTCTTTGCTCTCGTGGGCATGGCCACCGGCTCTTACCAGGTCGGCTATATGAACTATTTGCTGGAGATCGCCCCGCCGGACGAACGACCCATGTATGTGGCGCTGGCCAACACACTGAACGGCTTGCTCGTGGTGGCGCCTCTGTTGGCGGGCTGGTTGGTGGGCGCGCTCTCGTACGAGTTCCTTTTTGCTGTGGCTCTGGCGGCGGCGATGGTTGGTGTTGGGGTGGCCCTGCGCAACCCGAGACATTCCGGCGCCACTGTTACTTGACCAGGTCGTTGGGCAATCGGTTAATCTGGGGATGGATGATTATGCGACATCTGCTTCTGGGTGTGGATACGGGTGGTACTTATACGGATGCTGTCGCCCTCTCAGCCGAGAGTGGGGAGGTGGTGGCCAGTGCCAAGGCCCTCACGACCAGGGCGGACCTGGCGGTGGGCATCGAAGCGGCCATTGCCGGCCTGCAGGGGATCGACCCGCAGGCTGTGGCCATGGTGGGCCTTTCGACGACTTTGGCCACCAACGCCATCGTCGAGGGGCACGGCGGGCGCGCCTGCCTCCTCTTGATCGGCTACGATCCGGTGCTGATCGAACGTTTCGGCTTTCGGCGTGATCTGGTGGTCGATGACCCCGTGCACATCTCCGGCGGGCACGATCTATATGGGCGCCCTGCCCAGCCGCTGGACGAAGCCGCCGTGCGCCGCGTGGCTGCCGAGCGCGCGGGGAGGGTGGATGCTTTTGCCGTCTCGGACTATTTGGGCGTGCGCAACCCCGAACACGAGCTGCGCGTCAAAGAGATCCTGACGCAGCTCACGGGCCTGCCGGTCACCTGCGGGCACGAGTTGAGCGATGAACTGGATTCGATCCGCCGGGCAACGACGGTGGCGCTGAACGCGCGCCTCATCCCCATGCTGCAGGAGCTGCTGCAGGCGGTACGGCGCGCTCTGGCGCAGCGAGGCATCCATGCGCCCTTGATGCTGGTCAAGGGCGACGGCTCGCTGATGGGCGCCGACTTGGCTATGGAGCATCCGGTGGAGACCATCCTCTCCGGCCCCGCCGCAAGCGTTCTGGGCGCGCGCCACCTCAGCGGTCGCGACGACCTGCTGGTGGTCGATATGGGCGGCACAACGACCGATCTGGCTATCCTGCGCCGGGGCCGGCCGCGGGCCTCGACGCGTGGAGCCTGGGTCGGCGGCTGGCGCACCCTCGTGCGCGCTGTGGACACACGCTCGGTGGGCCTGGGCGGCGATAGCCTGGTAGCGCTGGATGCCAACCAGGAGTTACAGATCGGTCCCGAGCGGGTGGTGCCTCTCTCGCTGGCCGCCGCCGATGACCCGCGCCTGCGGGCCGGTTTGGCGAGCTTGCTCGATGGGCAGCGGCGCCGCCCCGGGGTGCCCCAGTTCTTCTCCCTGGTGGGGCGCTGCCTCCCCGAGGACCTGACGGTTACGGAGAGCGAACTCCTTGCTCTGCTGGGCGAGGGCACCTGCTCGCTGGAGGAGATTGCGCGTCGGGTCAGTTGGGCCCAGGTCTACCTCAGCTACCCGAACCGCCTGGAGGCCGGTGGTTTTGTTCAGCGTATCGGCTTTACGCCGACCGATGCCCTGCACGTGCTGGGGCGCTATGCGGCCTGGGATGGCGAGGCGGCGCGCTTGGGGGCGACGCTTCTGGGGCGGCGCCTTGGCCTGACGGCTGAGGCTCTGGCCGAGGCCGTCTGCGAGCAGGTGGTGGATCGCCTGGCCACAGAGATCGTGGCCCAGGTGGCGGCCGATGAGACGGGGGATGGGAACCTCGTGGAGGGCAAGGGCGCCGCCTTCTTTCTGCAGCGGGCGTTTCACCCACAGCAGGGCTCGGCCCTCAGCGCGGGCTTGCGCCTGCGGCTGCCGCTGGCCGCCGTCGGTGCGCCGGTGGATGCCTACTTTCCCCAGGTCGCCAACAGGCTCGGGGCCGAACTGGTGATTCCGCCGCAGGCGGGCGTGGCTAACGCCGTTGGCGCTGCCTCAGGCAGCGTGCTGCAGAGTGTGGAGGTGCTGATCGAGCCTCAGTACAGTGTGGTTGGGATCGGCGCCTACACCGTTCACACCAGCGAGGAGCGCCGCGAGTTTGCCAACCTGCAGGCGGCCCTCTCCTATGCTCAGGGTGCGGGGCAGCGCCTGGCGGAAGAGGCGGCGCGGCGGGCGGGCGCCGAAGAGGTGGCGGTTGAGGAGGTCCGCGACGACCACACCGGCAGCCTCGCCGATTCCGGCGACAGCCTGTATCTGGGCACGCGGCTGCACTTTACCGCCGCCGGCCGGCCGCGCATGGAGGCGGAGGAATGGGAACCGGAATCCTCCTCGGCGCGGAAGCCTGCCGATGGCTGTTTGGGCGACTAGAGGTGGCGACTAGGTTGTGTTTGCATACTAGCAGAGGTGGCTCCCACGCCGCCGGTAGTCCGCCGTGCAGGCCGCTTGGGCGAGGCGAAGCCCCAAAGGAATTGCTTCATCCGGCAGACCGGCGGGCCCCTCCGCTACGCTCCGGGCAAGGGTGGGAGCCGCCTCTGCTGGGTTTGAAAACACGCCCTAAAGGCCGCGACTACGATACGCACGCGAGAGCCTCAGCCAGGCTGTGGGCTCTATGGCCAGTTCGGCACGGCCGTCTGTTGATAGGGGCCGTTGCGCAAGAGCGCCCAGTAGTTGAGCCCGCAATTGGGCTGGCCCGGTGGGCAGGGGTGGTCGAACAGGCGGTAGGAGAAGAGCGCCTGGCCGCGGGCGCCGGCCGCGCGCGAGGCTTCGATACGCCAGGCAATCTCGGCAAAGGGGTCCGCGTAGGCCGGCTTCCAGGAATCGACGGCGTGGGCATAGTAATCCCCCGCGATGCCGGCGAACACGGCGCCGGGCTGCCCGCTGCTCGCGAAATCCACGATCAACTCGTCAAAGCGGTCGCGGTAGGCATGGATGGATTGGGTGTAGAGCATGGGCATGATGCCGTCGACCAGGCCGTTCTGCGCCCAGCCCACGGAATCCTGGTAGATATCGTGGTACCCGTCCGTTCCCCAGGCCGGGTACCAATGGTAGGGAGTCTTGTCATAGATCGGCCAGGCGCTGGTCGTCAGGCGGACTTTGGGACGGCCGGCGAGGGCCTCCTGGCGCACGCGCTGCAAAAAGCCGGCGATCTGTGCCCGTTGCCAATCCTCGTAGGATAGGCTGGGGTCGGCCGTCCTGGCGGCCGTGTACGCGGCCTCGCTGGCCGGGTCGAAGGAGTAGGGGCGGCCTTGGTCGTCGTAGCGGATATAGTCAAAGTGCAGGCCGTCCACGTCGTAGCGGTCCACGATATCCGCGCACACGGCCACGATGTGGCTTGCGACGTAGGGATTCCCAGGGCTGCCCCAGAGATAGCTCGGGTTCAGCCTGGTCGGCGTGCCGTCCTGGCGCCAGAGAACCCAGTCGTCACCGTAGGCCGTGTTGAAGGTGTGGTACATGGGCTGCGGCCAGGCCGAATCCGGGGGTGGGTTCGGCCCCAGCCAGGCCGGGTAGACGTTGATCCAGGCATGGACCTCGATGCCCCGGTTGTGCGCCTCCTCAACCATTGTGGCCAATGGGTCCCAACCCGGGTCCTGGCCAAGCGCCCCGCTCAGAGTGGCCGACCAGGGCTCGAGGCCGGGGGTATAGAGGGCGTCGGCCTGGCCGCGCACCTGGAAGAGGATGACGTTCAGGTTGGCGTAGGCGGCCTTGTCTACGATGATCTCGATATCCCGCGCTGTTTTGAAATCCCAGCGGCTGACCCAGAGGGCACGCGTCTCGCGCATGACGCTTGGGGCGCTCGAGCTGCCCATGACCAGGGGCAGGTACACGGTGTGCGATAGGACCGTGGGCGCACCCTGCGCGCCCGTGGCCGAGAGGGGTTGGGAGGAGTAGCCTTCGGTCCAGCCACGGGCGATATAGTAGCCGTCCAGCCCGCCATAGTCCTCCCAGGGGACGGGATCGTCGGCCCGGATCGGATTCTGCGGTGCGAGCAGGACGAGGGCCAGCAGTATCAGGCCCACACAGGCAAAGGCAGCCAGGCGCAGAGGCTTGTGCATGTGGTCTCCGTGGATACGAAGGGTTTCGCTTAGTACTGCAACGACACTTTCTATCCATAGAGGAGCAGAGAGCCGTAGAGGCTACGCCGGATGACCCTTTTCCATCCCTCTGCGCCTCCCGCAACCCAGCAATGAACAGATTGCAGTCGCCGGACTTGGTGTCGCTGCAATATTAGGTAGGCGCGCGGGCGGCAGAACCTTCGCCGGTATCGAGGTTGGTTGAGGGGATCAGGTGGGGTTACTTGTAGGCCACAACGCCAAAGGCCTCGGGCCGGCGTACGATGCGCTCAAAGCCGGCCTGGCGCAGGCGGGTGGTAACGCCGCGCGTGATGCCGCGGCCGGATTTGGTGTCTGGGCTGCCGATGTAGTGAAAGACTCGCCCACCCCGTCGCAGCAGGCGGTACAGCTCGCGGTAGAAG
>DAOUGZ010000241.1:0-7310 GCA_034428955.1 Anaerolineae bacterium
AGAACTTTGCCATCCTGCGGCATATCGCCCTCAATCTTCTGAAGCAAGAGAAGACCGTCAAAGTGGGAGTCAAGGGCAGACGCCTCAAAGCTGGATGGGACCAGGACTACTTGCTCAAGGTCCTCTCTGGTCTGTTCTCTTAAAATTTAGATGCGATTGCCCTAGTCAAAGCCGGTGCTGGGTGACGTGCCTCCCGAGACGTAGGGGTAGCCGAGATAGCGCGCGGCGATGGCGGCGATCTCCTCGCCCTTATTGGTCGTTGCCGGGTCCGCCGGGGCGGCAGCGACCTCCGGCGCCGGCTCTGCCGGGTCCGCCGCGGCGGCTTCCTCCGGTGCTGGTTCTGCCTGGGCGGCCGCAACGGCCACCTCAGGCTCGGGCGTGGGCTCCGGCGGCGGAGTGGGCTCGGGCGTGGGGGTAGGCGGAGGCAGCGGCCGGCCGCCGGGGATGACCAGCGCCTGGCCACTGCTCAGTTGGTCGGGCGATGCCAGGGTGTTGGCATCGACGATGGCCTGCGGGTCGACCTCGTGGGCGCGGGCGATGGCGCTGAGGGTATCTCCCGGGCGCACGGTGTAGAGCACCCCCGAGACGTGCAGGATGGTCAGCTCTTGCCCCGCCTGCAGGGCCTGCCCCTCCGATAGGTCGTTGGCCCAGAGGATGGTCTCTGGGGTCACCCCAAAGCGCTCCGCCAAGCCGGGGACCGTGTCGCCCTCGGCGACGACGTAGGTGAAGGGCTGTTGCGGCTTGGGTGTGGGCGATGGCGTGGGCGAAGGGGTCGGTGAGGGTGTTGGTGAGGGAGTCGACGTGGGCGAAGGCGTAAGGGTGGTGGGCGTTGATGACGGCGAGGCCAGGGCCGCGGAGCGTACCCCGCCGCGACTTGCCCCGCCCCGGGAGGCGACCTCCTCGGGTGGGGCGCTGAGGACGGCGATGTCGCCCGGTGGGGCGGCGCCCGCTGCAGGCGGCGAGCCTGCGTGGTATGGAGTGAGTTGCTGGCTGGCCGCCAGCACGACTAACGAGCCTGTAATTGTAGCCAGCGCCGAGAGGGCCAGGCGCAGAGGGCGATGGGGAAGGTGGACGGTGCGCTTGAGGCGCTGGGCAGGCCTGAGGGCGCTGCGTAGCCTCTTGAGCATGCTCCTACCCGTTTCCAGTAGTCCGGAAAGCAGCCGATTGCCGGCAAGCCTCCCCAGAGGCAGGCCCTGCCGGGCCGTTCAACGTTCTTCTATAGCTATCATACCACAAGATGTGCACAAATCCGAATCCGCTCGGCGGACCGTGGGTCGCCGGGGGGCGCCGGCAGGGCTCTTGACGGCGCGGAGGGATGTGAAGTAGAATGGGGTAGCGCGCTCGCGGAGGTTGCCGCCGGGCGGGCAAGGAGGAGCATGGCGTGCCATCTTGAGCTAGCCTGCACCGTCGATGAGGAGCGCCGCCGGTTGGTGCGTGGCGCACTACAGGCCTACAACACGGGTGCTTGCCCGGACATGCAGGGCTGGGAGCACCCCGCCCACCTCGACGTCTATGTGCTCAACAGTGAAGGCCAGGTGCAGGGTGGGCTGCTGGGCTTGGTGCGCTGGCGCTGGCTCGACGTGCACATGCTGGCCCTGGCCCCCGAGCTGCGCGGGCAGGGGCTGGGCAGCCGGGTGCTGCGCCTGGCCGAGGCCGAAGCGCGCCGGCGCGGCTGCACCCGCAGCATGCTGGACACGGCGAGCTTTCAGGCGCGGCCGTTCTACGAAAAGCGCGGCTACCGGTTGGTCGGCGAGTTCCCCAACCTGCTGCCCGGGGTCGGCTCGCACTGGCTGGCCAAGGACCTGGCTGCGGAGCAGGAGGAGCCGCCAGGCGCCGCCTCGGCGGGGTACGAGCTCGTCGTCTGCGACACGGCCGACGAGGCGCGCCAGAAGAGAGTGGACGAGATCCTCATGGCCTTTAACGTCGCCGCCTGCGAGGTCGTGCGCCAGGCCCAGGAGAGCGGCTACTCTGGCGAGCCGCTGGAGGTCTACCTGCTCGACGCGCAGGGCCGGGTGCAGGGCGGATTCCTGGCCAACACCTGCTGGCAGACGCTCTTCCTGGGGGAATTGTGGATCGCCGCCGGCCTGCGTGGCCGCGGCTGGGGCCGGCGCATGGTTGAGATAGCCGAGGAGGAGGCGCGCAAGCGTAACTGTACGCAGGTAGACGCGCACATCCACGGCTTCCAGGCGCCCGGCTTCTGGCGCGCGCTGGGCTACGACAACATCGGCGAGATCCCCGACTTTCCGCCGGGCCACGCCCGCATCTGGCTGAGGAAACAGCTATAGAGCCGTGGGTTCGTAGGGACCCTTGGGGCCTCACTTACCGGCTATCCCGCTCCAGCCGCTCCAGGGCGCGCTCGGCCAGCTCTTCCCGGCTGCCGGGAGAGCCGGCACGGCTCTCGTAGGCGATTAGCCGCTCGGCCAGCGCCCGGTCGCCCTGCAGCCGGGTCAGCAGCCGGCCGTAGGCCGGGCCGCTCCCCTCGCCGCGCAGCGCCGCCATCAGGCAGCCGAGGGAGCCCCGGTAGCGGAACAGCAGCAGGGCCAGGCCCGCCCACACGAGCAGCGAGGCGATGGGCGCGCTGAGTACGAGGCGGACCGCGCCGCCTACCACGACACCCGCCGCCATTCCCTCGCGGATGTACGTCACCGGCCCGGGCCCGGGGATGCCGAAAAAGCTCTCGTAGAAGCGCTGCTTGGTGAGCAGCGGCCAGAGCGACCCCCGAAACCAAAGGGCGAAGGCCAGGCCCGCGGCGGCCATCACCGCCAGGGCGAGGGGGCGCGGCGCCAACCCGCTCACGATCAACCCCACGATCGCGCCCAGCAGCGCCCCACCCTGCAGGTGGAACAACGGATCGCTGTGTTTGCTTGGGTATGCCATAGACTGTAGGACCTCTATTTTCCCAACTCGACGGGATGGTTACCTGAGCCACAAAAAGGCTTTGCTGCGATCCATTATACCACCTTATGTTAGGTGATGCCAGAGGGTGGGCACTTCTCTTCCCCGCAAACACCCCTGTGAGGAGATTCCGGGAGCGGTCAGGGCGCCTGCAGGAGCGTAGGCCGGTGTATCCCTGCCCGGCAACCCGTTCTGAACTCAACGGGTTGGCGTTCCTGGTCCGCCTCGCGCCCAGGGGTAGCGCGCCTCAACATACTGTAACCAGTCCGCGAGCTCGGGCACACCCGCCGCAGACAGGCGACCGAACAAATCCTCCGTGCTCACGCTCAGGAAGCGGTCGGGAGCGTGCAAGAGATTCCCCCACACGCCCGTCGCCGTCTCCCCCAGCCCGGTAAGCCGGGGCGAGGTGACACGCCCGAAGGCACGGTTGGCAGCCGGAGCGATGTGCAGGACGCTGACCACATCCGCGCCCAATTCGCGGGTCCGCTCCATCTCGTGGGCCAGGAACTGCTGGCGCATGAACTGGTAAAAGGGCTCGTAGAAGAGGGCGGCGAAATCGGGCAGGAGGTCCCGGCGTAGGGGGCAATCCTCCCGCTCGTAGAGGGGACGATAGATAGCCGTGCGGTCGGTGCGGCTACCGCGGGCGTAGCGCAGGTCCGTGTTGCTGTAGCGCTCGGTGTACTTCCACTCAATCAGCACCATCTGGCAGAGGCCATCCTGCCGGCGAAAGCGCACCGCCGCGTCGGCACTGGTAAACAGGGCGCCGCGCCAGCGTTGGCCGTGGCGGGGGAGCTTTTCGCCGAGATAGTTCTCCGCCCCAATCCACTCAAAGACCACGTACTGCCCCGCCTCCACCGGCAGCATCTCCGCCAGGTCCGGGTAGAAGGGGCGCAGGAGGTGGGCCAGGGCGCCGGGCTGGGCGGCAAAGGGGTATAGGAAGTTGACGCAGCAGACCTGCGAATCGCAGAGGTGGTTCGAGGGGTTACCGCCCTGCCCGTCGTGCCACTTGATGTTCTGCTGGCGGAAGTAGGCCAGCACCGCGACGCCATGGTGGGCCAAGACGGGTTCCAGGGGAAGCGTAGGCCGGTGTATCATTACCCGGCACCCCGTGCCTAGCCCTACAGCCGCAGGTTGGATGCATGCTCGTACGAGATCAGGCCGCCGTCCTTCGTTTCCGTGTAGGCCGGCTCGCCGTGCGATAGCGCGCTGATGGTCGATGCGCTATAGCCCGCAAAGTGCTCCTTCACCGTCGCCAGGATCTTGAGCTCGGAGGCGGAGAAGGCGTGCAGGTCCGCCGGCCGGGCGGCAACGAGGACCTCCCAGGCGTACTCGTCGCTGCTGCGCTCCTCGGCCCGCAACGCGCCCTCCTCATCGGACAGCGCCGCCAGCAGATGAGCATAGTGGTCGGGCACGGGGCCAAAAGGCAGGTGGACGTAGCGCGAGCCGGTAATAGACGTGCCGTACTCCTTGCAGTGCTTGAAATCGGCATAGAAGAGCAGCTTGTTGAGCTTGGTCTTGGGCACGCCTTCGCCGTCGCAGAAGAAGAGAATGGCGCCGGTGAGTTTGTCCATGTCCAACTCGCGGTAGCCACTGAAGCGATCGGCGGGGTAGCGGCCAAAACGCTCCTGGTAGATGGAACGCAGCGAGCGCTCACTCTCGCTGACCTGGGCAGCGAGTTGCCGCACGAGGCCGGCTCGCTTGGCATCATCGATCGCCTGCGGGTTGCCCCGAATGAGCCGAAGCAGGTTCCGCGGCTGCATGGCCAGGCGCAGGGCCTGCTCGTGGGCATCGCTCTGCAGTGCGCCATTCTCGTAGCGGCTGAGGGTAACGGCGCCCCAGCCCAAAAGTGCGGTGAGTTCCTTCTGCGACAGGCCGTATTGCTGCCGAAACGCGCGGATATCCTCCGGCTGCAGCATACCATGGCGCGCACGATACTCTCGGTAAGCCTCGTCGAGGGGATCATCGGGCCATTGGGGGTCCGCAAACTCGGCGTCACACACAGGGCATTTCAGATAGCGCGTGTTGACGGGAATGGCCTCACCCCGGACCATGATCTCCTCGCGCCCTTGCACGAGGGTTTGTTCGGTCACTTGTTCACAGTTCGGGCAAATGCCTTTCATCGTCCGCCATCCTTTCGCTTCCTCAGGGGGTAACTCAGTGGACGTTCCGCCGGGTGGAAGGAGATGCACTTGGCAACCTCTACCCCGGCGACCTGGGCAATCTTGAGCTTGATGTAGACCTCTATGCCCTCGATGACCGTACCAAAGACCCAGACGGCGCCTGGCTTGTCTCGATCCGGTTCAGGCCCGTGGCAATAGTGTGCCGGCGTGAGGTTCAAGATCTCCTCCGTGCAAGTCTTTCTGGTGAGCCCCAGATCGACTAGTGCCTGGTTATTCTCCGCACGGGGTATCAGGTCCAGCCCTCTGCCTGAGAGCACGATGCGCCGGAATTCGGCGAGAAAGTGTTCGATGTCGGCCTGGCTGCTATGCTTCAACGATGCCCCCTGGATGTGTCCACAGAGGTGGTCTCGTGTTGTCAATTATCAATTGATAAGTACAAGCCAATTATACATCAATTGTACAGCGGAGTCAAGGGGCTAGTACGCGAAGTACGCGAATGCGCGAAGCAGATTCACAACAGCCTGTGCTTTCGTGGTATACTTGTTTGTAGCAAACGGTGAGGGAGTAGCGAGGGTTGGCATAGAACAGGTGTTATGTCATGCGTATCCTCTACCTGGATCCTCTTGAGACGGTGGTCCTCGATTGTATTGCCTGGCTCATATTCCATCGGGGAATCGGCCACTGCTTTTCCAAAATACCGCTCAGGTGGCTCAACCCGAATATGCGCTTCTTCCAGACATTTCGCTGGGAGCAAGGCGGGTTGATCTACCAGCGGCTCTTCCGTGTCCGTTCCTGGAAGCACCTCATCCCCAGCGGCCTCAGGTGGCGCCGGGACGGTTTCTCGATCAAGGATACGCCCGCCAGCGATCCCGTCTACCTCGACCGTTGGCTGCGGGAGAGCATCCGCTCCGAGATTCTCCACTGGACGATGATCATCCCCGGCTTTTTCTTCTATCTGTGGAACAGCGTGCTCATGAGCCGGCTGATGGTGACCTATGCTCTGATCAGCAACCTCATCCCCGTCATCCTGCAGCGCTTCAATCGCCCGCGCATTCGCCGTCTGTTGGCGCGAGTGCAACAGTCGGGGGCAGCGTTGGGCGACCGCGACTCGGCACAGCAGATGGGCTATGGCCTGCTGGGGACCCAGGGCTGACCCACTGGGTGCCACGAATCGGCGGAGAGGGGATACGGTTTTCACCTCAAAGAACGCAAAGAGCACAAAAGGAAGATAGGGCCTGCAATGCGTGATACTCGCGGCTGGCGCGGTCGCGGGCGTCGCGCTGGGTGAACTTGACGGCCACATCGCCCTCTGCACCGGTGGCGCGGTAGACCAGGCCGTTGTGCCCGCCGGCGATGCGCCGGATCCGCCGGCCCTGCCAGGTCTCAGCGGTGGGCCGCGCGGCGGCGAGGTGATCGAGGAGGGGGAGCAGGTTGTGGGTAGGCATGGTCAATCCGCAATGATACTCTAGTTGCATAGCGCAGGCCTAATGCAACTACCAGGCCGCTCTAGTTGCATTAGGCTTCTGCTATGCAACCCGGGTTTCATCCGACGATGCGTAGAATGCTGCCGGCCGCGTAGAGCCGGTTGCGAGCCCTGCCCGTGATCTCTTGCGCTATCTGCATTTCTACCAATCGCTGCAAAGCTTTGGACGCACCATAGTGTGAGACGGCAAACCGTTCCGTCACATCCCGCACAGACAGGACCGGCTGCTCGAACAAGAGATCTGAGATCTGTTGGGCCAGACCTACCACGTGGGACTCCTGAAGCTGCTGTCGCCACTGGACTTGGAGGTCCTGGATCTGCTGTGCTCGGAGCACAGCATCCCGCGCCTGTTCCGCCATGCCGCGCAGGAAGAACGCCAACCACTCCTGCCAGGCGCCCCGTTCGCTGACGGCCCGCAGCAGACGGTAATAGTCGTCGCGGTGCGCTTCAAAGTAGGCGCTCAGGTAGAGCAACGGCAGCGGTAAGAGGCCCCAGTGCACCAGCAGAAGGCTGATCAGCAGGCGCCCCACACGGCCGTTGCCGTCCAAGAAAGGATGGATGGCCTCGAACTGGTAATGGATAAAGGCCAGGCGCACTAGGGGTGGAAAGGCATCCTCCTCGGCGTGCAGGTAGTGCTCCAGGGCGCCCAGTGCCTCGCGCATCTCTTCCACCGGTGGCGGCACATAGATCGCCTCGTTGAGGGTACAGCCGGGCCTGCCGATCCAGTTCTGGCTGGTGCGGAACTCGCCCGGGGTCATGTGCTCGCCCCGCACGCCCGCCAGCAAGCGTTGGTGCATCTCACGCAGCAAGCG
>DAOUGZ010000242.1:0-19607 GCA_034428955.1 Anaerolineae bacterium
GTCGAACGGGACAGCTTGATCCCGTGCGCCTCGGCCAGCTTCTCAGTAAAGTGGGTGTCGTTGTAGTCACTGTATTCGCCATGGGCCAACTCCCATGCTGTCTGGCAGACCTCCGCGAGTGTCTTGTGTCCAGACGCCCGACCCCGATTTCCATGGGCAAGCCCAGCTGCGCCCTCCTTTCTGAACGCAGCCAAGAGTCTACGGAACTGCCGTGTCGACATCCCAAGCAACGCGGCGGCTTCCGAAGCGGTTGTCCGCCCGGCGTCTACCTCGGTGACCAGTGGCAGCCTCTTCTGTTCCTCGATGCTCAATGTCACACTCCTCATCATGGGGTGACATTTTAACTTAACAGTTGAGGGGTGTCACTTTCACTGAACAACGACAAAAAGCGCAGCGCTTGATGAAAGCCAAATCTCAGGCTATACTATAGTTGACGGTGGCTCAAGCCGTTCGCCAGGAGACGAGTGGCCACAGTTGCTGAGGGCCTAGTGGTGACCGGGTTGAAGAGGTGGAGATGGACACTTCAAGAATCCGAGAGATTGTGCAAGAGTTGGAAAACCTCCCCAACGACTTGCAGCAGGACGTGCTGGAGTATGTTCGAGAGCTGAGGTCAGCCAGGCCGAGGGGCGTCCCGGGCCGCGAGTTGCTCCAGTTCGCGGGCACGATCACCAAGGACGATGCCGAGGCCATGCGCAAAGCCATTGAGGCGGGCTGTGAGCAGGTCGATGCCAACGAATGGTAGCTTTCTTCTCGACACCAACATAGTCATCGGTCTGCTTGAGAAGGACCCCGACGTAATCCAGCATCTCGCCTCTTCGGCCAAAGAGATCCTTGTGTCGAGCATTGTCATCGGTGAACTCTAGTGCGCGCAAGTCCGGGCGAGTCGAGGCCAATCTCGCTCGAGTCGATGATTTCGCCCGCAGGAGCACTGTATTGCGCTGTGACCTTCGGACGGCGCATCAGTATGGCATCGTGAAGGAGCTGCTTCGGCGCAAGGGCCGACCGATCCCCGAAAACGACGTCTGGATTGCCGCGACTGCCCTGCTACACGGCCTCCCTCTCGTAACGCGCGACGCCCATTTTGCCCATGTTGATGGCCTCGTGGTCGAGGTGTGGTAGTATCTGCACACTTGCCAGGGCATGCCTCGCCAGACTATGGTGAGGCACGCCCCGACATGACTGTGGTTTCACCCTAGTTGGGCATGGAGTCGGCGATAC
This sequence comes from Anaerolineae bacterium, assembly GCA_034428955.1. Lineage (GTDB taxonomy): Bacteria > Chloroflexota > Anaerolineae > SpSt-313 > SpSt-313 > DAOUGZ01. Next base: position 1,219 of record DAOUGZ010000242.1, read on the forward strand.
GCACCAAATCTGCAAGCGTTACCCCCTGCCCCGTGAGTTGATAGGTCATGCTCCCATGCTGCCAGATCAGGCTGGTAGTCCCGTCGTCGACCCACTGCCCGGCGGCGTTCCAGGTACCGCGATACCACAGGCCCTGCGCGTTGCCGACCGTGGTCTCGTGCAGCTCGCACGGGCCGACGAGGAACACCAACCCCTGCTGGCTCTACCGGTATTATACATGGGCTGCCCGGAAGGTTGGCTTCACGCGCCTCCTCTTGTACCAGGGCCTGGCGCTTAACAGCGATTTTACCCCTGGTGCGTGATAATCGTGTATACTCCGCGTGCAATGGGAGGGGAGGCTGGATGAGGCTCTTGATCGTCGAGGATGAACTCGATCTGGCACAGGCCCTGGCGCGAGGGCTGCGCCAACAGGGGTATGCCGTTGACGTGGCCACGGACGGCGAACAGGGCTGGGAGCTAGCCGAGGTCAACGACTATGACCTGCTGATCCTGGATCTCAATCTGCCGGGAATGGACGGCCTGGAGGTCTGCCGCCGACTGCGGGCCAGCAGGCCCGGCCTGCTCGTCCTGATGCTCACTGCCCGCAGCGGGCTCCAGGATCGGATCACGGGCCTCGACCTGGGGGCCGATGACTACCTGGTCAAGCCGTTTCACTTCGAGGAGCTGGCGGCGCGCGTGCGGGCGCTCCTGCGGCGCGACCTCCGTGTGCGGGAGCCGCTGCTCCAGGCGGGTGACCTCACGCTCGACCCAGCCAGCCGCGTGGCGTGGCAGGGCAAGCGCCGCCTCGCACTGACGCGCAAAGAGCTCGCCATCCTGGAGTACCTGCTGCGGCACCAGGGCGAGGTGGTGAGCCAGGAAGCGCTGCTGGAACACGTGTGGGACATGAACGCCAACCCCTTCACCAACACCGTGCGCGTGCACGTGAACTCGCTGCGGCGCAAGCTGGGGGATGACCTCGCGTCCCCGCGCTTCATCGAAACCGTCGCCGGCGAGGGGTATCGGCTGGTGGCGCCCGAGCGCCGGGAGGTGTAGATGAGGCTGAGCAGCCTGAACTGGCAGCGGATGTGGCCTTTCCGCCCCACACTGCGGGCTCGTCTGACGCTCTGGACCGGGGGCCTGATCCTGCTTTCCACCATCGTGGTGGTCGCCTTGATCAACGTTGCCGCTGCCGTCGTGTCGCCGCGTGTGGACGTGCCGCCCCTGGCGCTGGCCGCCACGGCGGCCGTTGAGCCTGGCCTCAACTCCCCCGCTTCGCGGCCCCCGGCCGCGACCCCCGCCCTCGTCGAGCCCGCGGAGGCCAGGCGCGCGACGTTGTACGAGGTGCGCTCCATCTCGGCCCTCGCCCTCGGCCTGGTCTCTGTCGTAGGCGCCCTCGGTGCCTATGGGCTCGCTGGGCGGGCGCTGCGCCCTGTGCGCCAGATCAGCCAGGCGGCGCAGCAGATCAGCGCGGGCAGCCTGGATACGCGCCTGGCGTTGCAGGGCCCGGACGACGAGCTCAAGCGCCTGGCCGATGCCTTTGACGGCATGCTGGATCGGCTCGAAGCGGCCTTCGCGCAGCAGGGCCGTTTCGTGGCCGACGCCGCCCACGAGCTGCGCACGCCGCTGAGCACGCTGCGCACCAACCTGGAGGTCGCCAACGCCAATCCGCAGGCCACGGCGGAGGACTATCGGGACATGGCTCGTGCCATGGAGCACCAACTGACGCGGCTGGAGCGGCTGGTAGCCGACCTGCTGCTCCTGGCCACAGACGAGCAGCCGGCGTCGTTGTCACATGGTGAAGTGGCCCTGGGGCCGCTCATCGAAGAGGTCCTGTCGGACCTGCAGCCCCTGGCAGAGGCCAACCAGGTGGCGCTGCGCATGGGGGGCGAGGCCGACGTCACGGTGCGTGGCGATGAGGGGTTGCTGATGCGCGCCTTCAGCAACCTGGTCGAGAACGGTATCCGCTACAACCGTCCGGGCGGCGAGGTGGCGCTATCCATCTCGCGGCAGGATGCCTGGGCGCTGGTGGCCGTAGCCGACACGGGCATCGGCATCCCGGCCGAAGAGCAAGTCCGCATCTTCGATCGCTTTTGCCGCGTCGACCGTTCCCGCTCGCGCCACCAGGGCGGGGCCGGCCTGGGCCTCTCCATCGTCGCGCATATCCTGCGCCAGCACGGCGGCGACGTCCAGGTCGAGAGCGTTGTCGGCGAGGGCAGCCGCTTCACCGTACGACTGCCGATCCAATCTCCTTAACAGCCCCTTTACCTCCCCCATGCTACACTCGCTTCATCGGCAACCACACCTATCGTGGAAGGAGATGAACGATGAAGCCGAGTGAGCGAATCATAACCTGTCTGCTCGTGGCTGCACTCCTCATGTCGGCCGCAGGTGGCTGCTCTCTCACTGACAAACCGACGCTATCGGTGACGCCTGGCTCACAGCTCGCCAGCGTTGACAGCGAGAAGGTCCAAGCTACACTGTCCGGCCTGGTGGAGGCCGTGCGGCAGGGCGATTGCTCTGCCTACCTCCAACACGTGGCCGAGAGCCCGGAGCACTTTTACCAGGAGCAGGCCCATTGGTGCGCCAGCACCAGGGATCACCCGCTGAGCTCTTTCGATCTCCAGGTGAGCGATGTGCGCCCCAGCGGGGCGGACAGGATCGTGGGGCAATTGACCAGGACCTGGCAGCCGGTGGAGCGGCCCGTGACACAGACGGTGACCTACGAAGCGGCCTTTGTCCTCGATGGGGCGGGTGGCTATCGCTACGCGGGACCGAACTTGATCACAACGGAGAACGACTGCTTGCGGATATATAGCTTCCCGGCCCAAGCGCAGCTGGCGAAGGACCTGCTGGCTGAGGTCACGCCTGTGTGGCAGGCTTTGGCCGGCGAGTTCGGCTTCACCGCGGATAGGCCCGTGCCCATCGAGCTCTACCCCGACGAGCGGCTCCTGGCCAGCGCGGTAGGCGATTTCATTCCCCTCGCTGTCGGTGGCTATACGGCGCCGGGAGAGGGCATCAAGGTGGTGACGACCGTGCTGCAGGCGGCGCCTGCCGGAGGGGAGGCCAAGCGCGTGGACAAGAGCATCGAGGACCTGCGTGGGGTCGTGGCACACGAGCTGGGCCACTACCTGCTGCACCAGATGGCTGGCGGCGCGGCGGCTTACAAAGCCGGGGGCTATGCCCAACAGTTGCCACTCTGGCTCGACGAGGGCATGGCCGAAGCGCTCTCCGCGCCCTACAAGGCGGCGACGGATGCCTTGCGCCGCCAGGAGCTGGCCCAACTGGTCGCTGGTGGCGAGCTCGTCCCGCTCAGTCGCCTGTCGGATCCGGCAACTATGGCGCCCGAGGACTCGTGGAAGGTATTCGCCGAGGGCTATGGCATGGTCACCTACATCGCCGAACGCTTTGGGCGGGAGAAACGCGATGCCTGGGTCCGCGCGGTGGCATCGGGGCGGGACGTCGAGGCGGCGGCGGAGCAAATGGGAGCGCCCCTTTCGCAGTTGGAGCAGGATTGGCGCCACTCCCTGGGGCAAAGCTGAGGGCTGAGCGCGGTTGCCTCTTGGCGGATCAGGGCCTTCAAGGCCCTGATCCGCAGCAGCACCTATCAGCGGCGTTACCTTTTCCCCTTCTGCACCGTCTATCTATACAGTGCATGCACACCTGATTGCCGTGAGGCGCCCCATAGGAGGACGATGGCCACAGTGTCCTGGCTCAGACATCGCGGCAGGGAAGAAGCGTCACCAGGCAAAGATGGCACGGGCAGCGAACGGGACGATGCCGAGCTCGTGGCTGCCGCGCAGGCGGACCCGGAGGCGTTCAGCACGCTCTACCAGCGCTACGTCGGGCCAGTGTACCGCTTCTGCTACGTGCGCCTGGGCAGCGCGCAGGAAGCTGAGGATGCCACCAGCAGGGTCTTTGCCAGGGCGCTGGCCAGCCTGCGCGATTACCGCGGTGGTGCGTTCGCCGTCTGGCTCTTTCGCATCGCCCAGAACGTGGTGATCGACACGCTGCGTTGCCGGCGACCTGTGCAAGGGCTCGACGCCGTGGTGGACCGCGGCGACTCCGCGCCAGGGCCGGAGGATGAGGCGCTGGCCTGCGCGGAAGGCGAGGCGCTCCGCCAGGCCCTCGGCCAGTTGACGGCTGAGCAGCGCCTGGCCGTCGAGCTGCAGTTGGCCGGCTGGTCGGGGCCAGAGATCGCGGCGGTGCTGGGCAAGAGCCCGCAGGCGGTCAAGATGCTGCGTTTCAGGGCACTGCAGCGCCTGCGGGCGTGTCTGAGCCAGGGCGCGGGGCAGGATGGGGAGGTGCATGATGGCCGTGCGTGAGCACGAACAGATAGGGGAACTCGAAGCCTATTGGCTGGCCCTGGAGCGCGACCCGGCCGCCGTGCCGCCTGCCGGCCTCGACGTGGACCTGGCGCAGACGGCGCAGAGGCTGGTGAGCTGCCTGCGTCCGCCGGAGCCGGGGACGGCCTTTGTGGCACAACTGGGCCGGCAATTGCAGGCGCAGGCGGCTGAGATATCCCCTCCGGCCAACCCTGCGCCGGCTCACAACTGCGGCTGGTCGCAGTGGCTGGGCTCACTCGTGCGTTCCGCCAGTCCGGTCCGGCTGGCCACTGCCATGGCAGTCGTCGCCGTACTCGTCGCCGCATCCTTCGCCGTCACGCGGCCACAGCCGGTGAATGCGCAGGTGATCATTCAGAAGGCGCAAGCGGCTGCCACCTCGCCGGCGACCGGTGGTGTGCGGAGTTTCGTGCTGACCGAGATCAGCCGCTACCGGCTCGTGAACGGGCGCCTCGACACTGGAGGCAGCGACGGTGCAGGCGACGAGATCATCAGCGAAACGCGGCGCTGGTACCAGGCGCCGGATCGCTACCGCAGCGAGACCGAACAGAGCGCGCTGCAGCCCGACGGGACGCAGGTGCGCCGCTTCAGCCTGCTCCACGTTAACGACGGCCGGGACGTCTGGCTCTACTACCCCGACGAGCAGCGCGCGGTGGTCAACCGGCCCGCGCTGGGCGCGGGAGGCGTCTCGCCCGAGGTCTCTCCCTTCGGCCAGGGCGTGGGCGACCTGAACGCCCTGCTGGAAGAGGCCAGCACCTGCTACGAGCCCAAGGTCACCGGCAACGCAACCGTGGCCGGTCGCTTGACCTATGTGGTCGATCTGGGCCCGACTCGTTGTCCCGCCAGCTCGGGCGACACCGGCGGCCGCCGCGTGCTCTGGGTGGACCAGGGGACCTTTTTCGTGCTCAAGCAAGAGCTGTACAGCACCGAGGGCGACCGGCTGATCTGGCAAAGCGAGGCGACGAGCGTGCAGTACAACGTGCCAGTGGACGGGGCACTGTTCAGCTTCACTCCACCGGCGGGAACCAGCGTGCTGGATGGGCGCAACCAGGCGCTGCCCACGCTGCTACCATCTACGCCAGCGCCAGGCTCCTCGCCCACGGCGGGACCCACCGCCGACGCGCAGCAGGCCGCGCTCCTGGCGGCGCTGGAGCCCCTGGCGCAGGAGGCCGACTATCCGCTGTTCGTGCCTGGGCACATCCCCGCCGGCCTCGTCCCACGCCTGCCCAAGCTCCAGCCTCAAGAGGCTGGGGGCGACCAGCTCTGGATTGAGTACATGCCGGCCGGCAAGGTCGAGCAAGACACGATGCCCACGCTGCGTATCCTCGAACAGCGCCCCACGTATGAATCTCTTGTCACCGGGAGGAACGGAGCCGTCCCGGTCGCCATCGAGGCGGCCACTGCCTGGGTGCGTGAGGACTTTCGCGCCGACAAGGGCGGCACCGATTCCCGGGTTCTCGTCCTGCGCGACGGCACCCTGGTCACCGTCAGGAGCGATGTCTTGGCGGCTGAAGACCTTCTGGAGATCGCCTCCTCGCTGCAGGCTGTCCCCGGTGGCCACGCCCCATTGCCGGAGCCCCAGCCGCCTACGGGGGCCGAGATGCCGGCTGAACCTACACCAGCGCCCGTCCTGCCGAGTCCGACGCCCATGCCCACACCGACGTTCAGGGTCCTGCGGCCGACCTGGCTGCCCGAGCCGATGACGGTGCACGAGCGGGTGCAGGGCAACATCGTCACCCTGGGCTTCGACCCGCAGCCGGGTGACGGCCTGCACGACGTGCTGGCACTGTATGAGATGCCCCTGAGCCTCACCAGCGGCGGGGGTAGCGATAACCTGCAGGCTACGAGGGAGCAGATCGGCGAGTACATGGTGACGGTAACCCGCGACGAGCGGGGCTGCGGCTTCTACGCTTGGGACACCGCTGGCCTGCGCCTCACCCTCAGCAACGTCTACGATTTGCAGGGCCAACCCCGCTACACCTGTGAGCAGATGCGCAAGATCGTGGAGTCAGTTCGCTAATCGAGATAGATGGTTGTGCCCCTGTGGCCTCGAGCAGCCCGCCAAGCCATAGGGGCACATTTGCTACCTGCCTCGACAGCTGTGATGGGTCGAGAGATGAACGGAAGCTATCGAGTTGGGGAGGGAATTGTGACGTCGGCAAAGAGGAATCGATGGAAAATGAGAAAAGAGATGCTGCCTCTGTAAAGAGTTGGAACAAAATGAGAGGATAACCCATTCGGGAACGGAGACTATAACGCGGCGACTGTGCGACATATGTGGAGAACCCGCTCAATGTGCACGGCAAGTGTCTTGCCGTGCAGGCGTGTGCGAAAAGCGAGAGGATGGGTATGCCAGCGATCGAGGCCCCGCCAGCCTCGGATGATGACGATACGCTGGTAGTGTTGCGAAGAGAACTGGTGATGACGAGCCGCGAAGGGAGGGAGACAAGCGAACGCAACACGGTTCACACGGGATGGTTGAGGTGTGGGTTCAGCACGATTCGGGATCCAGACGGTGGCGGTGCCACCGGAAGGGGGCAGTGAGTGCCCACAGCCCAAGGAGGGGCAAAATGGTGAAGCACAGGCTTTTCTCGGTTTTGCTGTCGCTGGCGCTACTCTTGGCCAGCACGACTTCGGTGATGGCCGACAAGCCATCGCCCGCTTCGCCGGTGCCGCCCACTGGTGCCGGCAACCCCGCTGGGCCCGCAAAGCCAGGGCTCAAGTATGCCAGAGGCTTCGTACCGAAGGAGCTCGGTGGCGAGCCGGTCGATGAGGCAGAGACTGCTCGCAGGGCGCAGATCACCAAGGCTGAGATGGCCGCTACTGCCGAGATGACTGACACCGACATGGAGGAGTTGCTTACGGCAACGAACGACGGTCGTGTGTACAACGTCTTGGAAGCCGTCAACATCCGAAGCTGTGCTGGCACCAGTTGCAGCCGCGTCGGTGGGGCCTATGCTGGCGCCGACTTGGAGAACGATGCAAGTGGCGGTTACGTGTACGCCGACGGCTACTACTGGATCAGGGTCGTGTACGCCTACGACTCAACTGACCCGTGCGCCACGGGAGAGATCAAGGGATGGTGCATCGTTGATCCTCTTGCCGGTGGAAGCGTGCACGTGGTGGATGGCCCGTTGAACATTAGGTCATCGCCGTGCAGCGGCAGTATCATTACGACGGTGTCCACTGGCACCACGCTCGGCTTCTACCAAGGCGATAACCAGTGGTCCAAAAAGTGGTACGAGATACGCGTGCCTGGTACCCTCAATGCGGGCTGGGTTGACGGCTGGGACTACTGTGACGTCTACTGAGACCGCATAGAGGTTGGCTGAGCGGCCAACCTTCTCACCCTCCGGCCATAGGACTGGTGGCCGAGATGTGCTGACAAGCTGGCTGGGCAGGCCATTCGTGTCGGCCTCCCCAGCCAGCACGGCTATAGATCGTGGCAGGGGCTGAGGTTCAGAACGAGAACCGTGTCGCGGGCGCGACACGCGACCGACAGTCGTGCTGAAACGGGTGCGCCACTGCTGCCAGTGTCAGGAGTCCTTATGCCCGATACCGCATGGCATGGCCGGGGCACTACCTCGCGGCCATGCTACGTGAACGTGGCCCTTGTCTGTCTGGCCATGTTGCTGGCTGCGCCAAGCGCCGTGCGCTTTGGGCGAGACCTGCTGGCCGGGCCTAAATCCGTCGACTTTGCCGTTTACTACCTGGCAGGCGCGACCCTCGTGGCGGACCAGCCCGACATTTATCAGCAGGAGCTGCTGCCGGGGTTGGCCAGTGCCAGGGGAGTCCCCGAGTACGCGCCACCCTACGTCTACCCGCCGGCCTTCGCCGCCGCCCTCCGTCCGCTCGCTCGACTGCCCTACGCGCTCGCTCAGGATCTCTGGCTGGCGCTGAGCGTAGCTTGCCTGGGGCTCGCCGTCTGGCTGTTGGTGAGGCTGGCCGGCCTTCCGGCCCGCTGGCCGTGGCTCTTGGCGGGAGCTGCCACGGTGGCGCTGTTCCCGCCTGTGCATGTGGCTCTACGGCTAGGGCAAGTGAGTCCCTTGCTCCTGCTCCTCTGCGCGGGTTCCGTGTACTTTGCCTTGCAGCCTGATCGGCCACATGGCGACCGCAGTGCCGCCGCCGCTGGCATCAGTGTGGCCCTGGCGACGATGGTCAAGGTGACCCCTGGCTTGCTCTTGCCCTACCTGGCGGCGACGAAGCGTTGGCGCATCCTCGCATATGCGCTGGCGGGGCTGACCGCCTGTCTGCTGCTCGGCATCCTCTGGGGCGGCGGCTTGCCTAACACACTGGCCTACTTTGGCACTGTCCTACCCGGGCTCTACGGCCAGCGCCTGGGGATCATCCAGCCGGATAATCAGGCGCTGTCAGCCCTTTTCATCCGCCTGTTCACGCCGGTGAGCTACCCGGTTGCCCTGCTGGGCCAGGATGGCTGGCGCGCCATCACCTTCACGCCCCTGATCGATAGCCAGTGGTTGGCCAGCGCCGCCTCCTGGCTCAGTGCCAGTGTGCTGCTTCTTGGGACGGGCTTTGCCGGATTGCGGGCCGAAACGTGTGAGCATGTAGCCCTGGTCCTGTCGATGGCACTCCTGGTCTCGCTGCTCATCGCCAGTTGTACGTACTACCACATGTACGTGCTGCTGCTTTTGCCACTGGCCCTGCTCGTCCGACAGAGCTGCCGTTTGCGGCACCGCGGCTTGCTAGCCCTGGCGTTGACGGTTTACGTCCTGGCGGCGGCACAGCGCTATGCCCAGTGGCTGGTCTATTGGACCAGCTCCGCCTGGTCCGCCTCCTTTGGGCTCTATGCCGCCCTGCTCTTGTGGGGAGCGCTCTTGTGGCTGCAGAGCCAGACCTTCACGTGTTGCCCCAACCAGCTTCCTGGAAGGTAGGGTGCCCCAATGCCAAGAACGTCATCTTCGGTGAGGCCGCTCGGTGCGCAGGGTCTGACGCCGCTCGCCATCTTGTGCCTGTGTGCGGGCTGTTTCCCGACCTGCCACCCTAACGTGCCGCCCATCCCCATGGTCGCCGCCGATGGCGCCGGCGCCGCCGTGGTGGCCTTTCTGATGGGCCAGAGCGCGGGCTGTGCCGTGCGCGCAGCGGGTGCAGGCGGTCGGCAACCCGCTATGGCCGAGGGGCGCGGTGAAGATCTATCGTTGACCGGCGACCGTAGGGAGGGAGCTGGTTATGAAGTGCGAGGGTTGGCGGTCGAGAACATTGGCAATCCTTGCCCTTGTCACCAACCTGGCTGGGGCCACGAGGCGTAGCCCCCGTTCGCGCCCAGACATCGAACCTTCTGCTGCCGCAAGGGATAGTATCAGTGGAGGACTCTCGACATCGCAGACCCTTTGTGCGCGCTTACGAGCGCATCGGCCAGTTCGACGCGCGGCGGCCCTTCGGCCCCTGGTTCCTGCGCAGCGTGGTCAACGACGCCGTCAAGGCGGCCAGCCGCGGCCGGCGCCAGGTGTCGCTCGACGAGGCCGACGAGTCAGAACAAGCCCGGGCGCTGGCCGAGTGGCTGGCCGACCCCGCACCCGGGCCGGAGGAGCTGGCGCAGCAGGCCGAGCTGCGCGAGACGATCCGCGCTGCGCTGCAGCGGCTGTCGCCGGCCGAGCGGGCCGTCATCGTCCTGCGCTACTACCTGGCGGCGAGCGAGCGCGAGATGGCGCAGGCGCTGGGCTGCTCGCCGGGCACGGTCAAGTCGCGCCTGAACGCGGCGCGTGGACGCCTACGGCGCTGGCTCGGGCAGTTGCGGCCTACAAGGCCGGCAACGCACCGGAGGGGCCCCTACGACGACGCGACTGGGCTGGGCCATCGCCGGCCTGGCCCTGACGTCGGCCGCCTACGCCACCGTGCCCATCCTGCAGCGCGCTTTACGCCTGGAACGAGGGCTGCAGCGCATCCAGGAGCAGCACCTGGGCCAGGAGGTCGACCTGCGCCAGACCGTCGCTGGCTTCACCGTCGCCGTGCAGCGGGTCTACGCCGACGCCAACCGCATCGTCATCGGCTATACCGTGAGCGGGCCGGCTGACATCGCCTTCAACATCTTTTCGCCCATCGACACCGCCCTCACGGACCAGGAGGGCCGCGAGTACCCCACGCATTCTGGGATCGGGACGGGCATGGAGGGTGATACCGGCGGCTACGTCCTCTCCTTCGACGCCGGGGTGCCGTCGCAGGCGCCCGAGCGGCTGCAGCTGCGCCTGGTGACCGATATCATGGGCCTGCCCTCCACGCCGGTGGCCCAGGGCGAGCGACCCTGCGCCGGCCCCTTCAATTTCAGCGTGCGGGTCATCCCCGGCCGCGTCATGGACGCGCCGCAGACGGTCGAGGCGGAAGGCACTCGGATCACGTTGAAGCGGGCCGTCGTCACCCCTTCCGAGACACGCCTCGTCCTGCACGTGAGCCTTGCGCCCGGCGCGGACGGGGGCGTCAAGCGGGAGTGGGAGCCCATCGCCAAACTGCAGGTGAGCGATGCCGCGCCGGACATGCAGCGCCTGGTGCCGGGGGTCGGGCACTTTGGCGGGATGGGGCGGCAGCAGGGAGAGGACTATGACTATCGCATCCCCTACCCACTCTACGATTGCCGGGGCGAGTGGACGCTGACCGTGAGCGAGTTGGTGGGCTTGAGCCGCAATGGGGGGCAGGTGCGCCTCAGTGGGCCGTGGGTGTTGCGCTTCACCGTGCCGTAATGTTACCCATTGGTAATATGGCGTTACAGCATGTTACGCAGGAATCACATTGTGGTAACAAGTCTGTGCTATACTGAGGTGGCCCGCTGAACGGCGCCTCGCGCGCGGCGTCCGGGGACAGGAGACCACAATGAGCAGCAGACTCTTGCTCGTCGACGACGAGCGATCGTTTCTGGACGTCCTGGCGCCCTTTCTGGAGCGGGCCGGCTTCCTGGTGGAAGCGGTCCAGGACGGAGAGATGGCGCTGCGGCGTATTGCCGAAGCAGCGCCGGACGTGATCGTGCTGGACGTGATGATGCCGCACGTCGACGGGCGCGAGGTATGCCGCCGCCTGCGTGGGGCGGGCAACTGGACGCCGATCATCATGCTGACGCAGGTGGGCGGCCCGACGGAGCGCGCCATGAGCCTGGAGGAAGGCGCGGATGACTATATCAACAAGCCGTTCGACCCCGGCGAGCTCGTGGCCCGCATCCACGCCGTGCTCCGCCGCGCTCAGGTCGGGCAGCGCTCGCCGGCCAGCGCCAACCGGCTGGCCTCGGGCGATCTGCTCATCGACCGCCAGGCCCACCGCGCCTGGCTGGCCGGCCAGGAAGTGCCCCTGAAAGCGAAGGCATTTGCGGTGCTGGAGTACCTGATGCTCCACGTCGGCGAGGTGATCACCCGCGAGCGGCTGCTCGATGACGTGTGGGGTTGGGATGACGCGCTCATGAGCCGCACCGTGGACGTGCGCATCGCCGAGCTGCGCCGCTATCTGGGCGACGATGCGGGCCAGCCACGCTTCATCGAGACAGTGTCAGGCACAGGGTACCGCTTTGTGGGGCCGGTGGAGGTGCGGGCATGAGCATCCATAGGCTGCGTCACGCACTGCTCCTGGCTGCCATCCCTCTGGCGCTGGCGCTCGCCGCCAGCCTGGCGCTGCAGGCCTGGCCGGCGGCGAATCCCCTCCTGGTGTGGCAGGTGACGGCGGATGTGGGCGCGTCGGTTCTCCTCGTCGGGGCTGCCTTGAGCGCACTGGCCTGGCTGGGGTGCGGGCTCTCCGCGTGCTGGCTGCGCCGCTGCGCGCGGGCGCTCGCCACGGCGCAGCAGCGACAGGACCAGGTCCACCAGCGCTTCATACACCGGCTGGACCACGAGCTGAAGAACCCGCTGGCTGTGCTGCAGGTGAGCCTGTCGAGCCTCCAGAATGGAGCCCCTCCCACCGGCTCGGCGGGCCAGCCGCTGGCGATTGCCCAGGAACAGGTCGCCCGTCTGAACCGGCTGCTCCTTGGGCTGCGCAAGCTGGCCGATCTGGACAGCTACCCGCTCGACTTGGAAGCGGTCGACTTTGCGGATCTGCTCGGCAGGGCCATCGCCGCCGTCAAGAGCGTGCCCGGGCGGGAGGGACGCGCTGTCGAATTGCTTACCCAGCGTTTCCCCTGGTCGCCTCCCCCGGTGTTGGGCGACCTGGACCTTCTGCTGGTGGCCTTTTACAACCTGATCGACAACGCGTGCAAGTTCGGAGGGTCAGACGATAGCGTGCAGGTGCGCATCAGCGAAGATGGTGCGACCGTCCTGGTGGAGGTGGCCGACAATGGGCCGGGGATCGCCGAAGCCGACCTGCCCCACGTGTTTGAGGAGCTATATCGAGGCAACGGCGCCAGGGGGATCGAGGGCTCAGGCCTGGGCCTGGCGCTAGTCAAGAAGGCCGTCGAGCGTCACGGCGGCTCGGTGGCCGTGCGCAGCCGTCCGGGCCAGGGGACGGTCTTTACCGTGCGCCTGCCAGCCGGGCCAGCCCGGTGAGGGAGGAAGATTACCCCTATGGAACAGGCGACGTGCAGGCGATGGGCTGCCTGCTGTAGCATGGCACTGCTTCTTCTGCCCGTCTTGGCTGGCTGTGGGACGCTGCAGGTGTCGATGAGCATCCACGGCACGCCGACTCCCACGGCCAGCTTCAGTGAGGTGCCCGGGCATCTGTTCGGGGGTGGGATCGACCTCGTAGGCTACAGTCTGCCCACGCTGCAGATGGCTGCCGGCGCCGAGACACTGCTGCGTCCGTATTGGGACGTGGCCAGCGACTTGCCTCCTCCCTACGCCATCGGCCTGGCGCTGTACACGATCGACGGCGCCGCCGCCTGGAACTATTCCGACCAGGATGCTGCCTGGGCACGTGGGCGGACGATCACCGAGCACCGCCTACGCTTGCCCGAGGACATGAGACCAGGCGACTATAGCCTGGAGCTGTGGCTCTACGACCCTGACAGCCTGGAGCGCTCTGCAGTGAAGGGACCCAGCCGCGTGGGGGAGAGCGATCGTGTACACATCGCATCTCTGCGCGTCATGCAGTCACCACGCCAGACGCCGCCTGGCCCCACACTCCTGCCGCTGCCCAGCGCAGCGCCTGCCACGGCGACGCCTGCAACACAGGGACCCACTCAGGCGAGTACCGCCACGCCGGTGCCGATCGCTGTGGAAGGCTGGACCGGTAGTGTCGTCAAGCTTTGCGCAATGGCGCAGTTCGATGACTATTTCCAGCGTTCGGATGGTGAGAAGTACGGCATCCAGGGCGCGACAGACGAGATCGAAGCGCAGGTCGAGGATGCCCGCTGCCAGCCGGGCACAATGGTCCGCGTCTGGAGGCACCTGATGGCCGGTATCCCCGACAGCAACAGCCGGCGCATCACGGCCGAGCGGGTGGAGGTGGTGAGCGTGCCGGCCACGCCGGTTCCCGAGCAAGAGCAGGGCCAGACGCAGGTTGCCGGCTGGCAGGGCCGTGTGCTGCCCTTGTGTCGCTACGACCGGCTCGACAACTATCTCGAACGCGAGGATGGCGTATGCTTTGGCATCGATGCCGAGGCGCCCTCGGTCAAGAACGAGCTCTACATCGCCGAATGCGAGGGTTACGTGATCCACGTCTGGGGCGTCTTGCACACGGGAGTCGACGACTATCGTAACACCCGCATCGTCGTCGAACGGCTGGAACATGAGAAGTGACACTGCCACCAGGCTATTCAGGGAGGGCATACGATGAGGGGTTCGCTATCAGGAGCTCGCGCTCCACGAAGGCTGCGGCTGGCCGTAGTCTGGGCGCTGGCCCTTGCGCTCGTTTGCGCGCTGGCCAGTTGTGGCACGTTGCGCGCATCGGTCCAGGTGCAGAATCGGGTGACGCCAACCGCCACCTGGCAGCCTCCGTCAGGCGACATCTTTGCGGAACGGATTGTCCTGCTCGGGTACAGCCTGCCTACGCTGGACATGCCGCTCGACAGCAAGCCTGTGCTCCGCCTCTACTGGAACGTCACCGGCGACGTGCCTCGGCCCTACGCCGTCGGCATACGCCTGGTTGCAGACAACGGTGTTGTGGTGTGGAGTTACGGTGACCGCGTTGCCGGCTGGAGAGCTGGGCGCATGATGACGGAGCACCACCTGGGCTTCTCCACCCGGATGTTGCCTGGGGACTATGGCATGGAAATCTGGCTGTACGACCCCGATAATGGCGACTATGTACCGGCGGCGGGGCCAAATCGAATTCCGGCAGAGGACCGTGTGCGCATGGCGATCCTGCACCTCACGGACCCTGGCGTGGAGGTTACCAGCGTCCCCGTGCTGCGTACAGTCGTCTACACGGCGGTGCCCAGATCCACCCCGACGCCCAGGCCGTAGAGGTGTGGTTTCGGTGGTCTGTTGCGTGTGGCGCTTTGCGGTGTCGCACAGGAGGACCCATGGGAAGTGACATGCGGCCCGACTCGCCTTCTTCAGTGGAGCAGGAAGTGGCTTCCATGGTGCCAGGGGTGCACGTCGCATTGGGGCCTCCGTCACCGACAGTGCCGGAGGGCGCAGAGCACTGGTCCAGCGCGCTGCCCATGCTCGTCATCGTGCTTCTGCTGCTCCTCTCGCCGGTCCTGTACGATCTTGTGCGCCGGCTCTGGAGCCGTTAGCGCGCCATGGAAGAACGTGCACTGATCGGAGCTGCCTGTTGCGGCGATGCCGGGAGCTTCAACCGCCTCGTCTGCCGGCATCAGGATGCGGCTTACAACGTCGCCTACCGCCTGCTCGGGCACGCCGATGCGGCGGGGGATGCGCTGGAGGAGGCGCTCCTGAAGGCCCACCGCGCGTTGCCGGCGATACGGGGCGCGCCTTTCGAGGTCTGGCTGCTGCGCAGAGTCGTCGACGCCTGCCGTCGGCGCGCTCGTGTGAGCCGGCGAGGCTCGCATGTCCCGCTCGGCACCCGTGTGCAGGGCGGCAGTTGCTTTGGGGGCCCTGGAGAGACATCCCTGGACCCGGACCTGGTGCAGGCCATCGAAGCCGGCATCGGCAGTCTGCCGTTTGAGTCTCGGGTGGTGCTGGTCCTGGCCGACGTGCAGGGCCTGAGCTACGAGGAGATGGCCCAGGTCACCGGCACAGCGCCGGCCGTGGTCGCGCGGCGGCTGGCTGCGGCGCGAGGGCGGCTGAGGGATTGGCTCTACGGCAGGGGGCTGGGAACCGGGGGGGCACTGCGAGCGTCTTGCGTCTAGAGGCATTGTGGGGGAGAGCTCGAAACCCTCTGTGCGCTCAGCTCCTCTGCCGCCCTCTGCGTCGCCGCAGGACTCGGGTGACGCAGACAAATGCAGGAGGGCTGGACGCCCCAAGGGGCAGAGGGCCGCGGAGGCATAGGGAGGCCATCGTGCGAAGGCTCTTGATGGTGCTGGTCCTCCTGTTGGCTGTGGCGCCTATGGCCTGCCGGCCGCCTGCGCCTGCCTTCTCGCGCGATGTCGCCACTCAGACGGCCGGCGAGAGCGCCGCGCAGCCCACGCCGGAGGTGGGCAGCGAGGGCGCGGCGAGTATGGGCATCAGCTATCGGCCGGCATCTGGCAGCTTCAGCTCGGCCATCGCCGTGGAACAGGCGATCGCAATCGCCAGGGACAGCGTGGCGTTCATGCCGACCCCGGAGGGCGAGGCCCAGGTTGAGGCCAAGCTCGTCCTGTTCACCAACGAATACGGCTGTCGCGTCGAGGACGAGCGCGGGGAGCAGAAGCCCTGCGTGGACGTGCCCACCTGGCTGGTCACCTTTAGCCACATCAGGTACCCGCTGCGTGGCGGTGTGCGGGGCGGCAGCAGGACGCCCGTCTACAACTCGGAGGTCAACGTGGTCGTCGATGCGGCGAGGGGAGAGGTCGTCGAGAGATTCAGCTACCGGTAGCTCTCGAACGGCGCCCACATACGTGCCTCGCGCGTAGCTACTCAGTGCAGGTTCAATACTGGACGCGGATCAACGCGGAAAACGCGGATAAAGCCCTTTTCACTGTCGAGGTAGGGATGGCCCTTACGGGCCACCCCCCTCACAGATCCGGACGTGCGGCTTTCCCGCATCCGGCTCTTGCCTCAAGTTTTGACGATAAGCCGTTGCGACGGCCAAGGATGATAGATATGGGGATTGGGCAACCATTTCGTGACCAGACGCTGCATTCGTTCCCAGGTGGTGCGCCCTCTCTGGCTGCGTCGCTCCAAGGCCCGCTTCCAGAGCCACACCACTTGCTGGCGGAATGTGCTCAGCGCCCGACCATTCGCTGGCACGCCATAGTAGCGATAGTGGCCGTTAAGCACCGCCTTCAGCCACTTGCCCTGCTCGGGGACAGGCACATGCATCCTTCGCCTCAGTTCCTGCTTCAGTCCCTTCAGCTTGTTCTGCAGCCGTTTGCGCATCGTTTGCCTGTACACCGTGAACCTGCCCTTGCTGTTCTTCCCGCAGATGTGCGTGAAGCCCAGAAAGTTGAAGGTCTCCGGTTTGCCGGCTCCACGCCTCTCTCGATCCTGCGCCGCAAAGCGCCCAAACTCGATCAGGCGTGTCTTCTCCCCGTGCAGCTCCAGCTTGAATTTGCCCAGCCGTTCGGCCAGCTCTTCCCGGAACCGCTCCGCTTCTTGCCGATGCTCAAACCCCACCACAAAGTCGTCCGCGTAGCGCACGATGATCACATCCCCTCGCGCGTTCCGCTGCCGCCATTGCTGCGCCCATCGGTCGAAGGCGTAGTGAAGATAGATGTTCGCCAGCACCGGGCTTATCAACCCTCCCTGCGGCGTCCCTTCTTCATTCGGCCTCCATTCCCCGTCTTCCAGCACACCCGCCTTCAGCCACTTCTTCACCAAGCGCACGATGCGCTGGTCCCCGACCCGGTGCTCGACAAACTTGATCAGCCATTCGTGGTCGATGGTGTCGTAGAACCCCCGAATGTCTGCGTCCAGCACCCAGTTCACCCGCTTTCGCTCGATTCCGACCCACAGCGCATCCAACGCTTTGTGCGGGCTGCGCCCCGGCCGGAACCCATACGAAAAGCCCAGAAACTCCTCTTCCCCGATGACCGTCAGGATCTCCGCCGCTACTTTCTGTACGATCTTGTCTTCTATGGCGGGTACCCCCAACGGCCTCTGCCGCCCGTCCGCCTTCGGTATGTACGTCCGGCGCACGGACTGCGCATGGTACCCTCCCCGCGCCAACCGCCCAGACAGGTCCTGCAGGTTTCTTTCCAGGTCCTGCCCGTATTGCTCCCACGTCTCTCCGTCTACCCCTGCTGCAGCGTCTCGCTTCAGACTGTAGTACGCTTCCCGCAGATTCTCGACGTCGTACACGTGGTGGTACAGGGAGGTGAGTCTCTCATCCTTGTTCCGTCTCACCGCCTGTCGTATGCGCTCCAGCGCCTGTTGCATGCCCTTCATCCGGCTCTGTATCCGGGGCATGTTGCTCTGTCGCGCATTCCTCTTGGCCGGTCGCCTTTCCTCCATCCCCTCCGCTCCCGACCCGCCAGGTTTGTTCGGGGACTTCTCAGGTACTATGCGACCGTCCGACTGCCCGTGTCCGTCCATCCTCGGCTTGCGTCCTTGGACTTCCCGATGCGGCCCGCCAGCTTCCCTCCGCTGTCGGGCAGACACGGGCTCTCCCGGTTCCCGTTCAAGGTGTTTCCGTGCATGCTCGGGGTCTCAGACCGCGCGGAGCCCATGTCGGTCTCGCTTAACGACCACCACGGTATTGCCTTCCGATGCGCAGACGTCGTCGGCACTCCGAAGTCGACGGACCTTTCGCGGCTCAATACCCGCCCTGCACGTTCCCCTGTCAACGCTTCGCCCAGGCAATTGCTCGCCTGTGCGCATGACTCGGGGCCAGTGTGGTTCGCTACTCCTTCACTGTTTAGGACTTGCACCTATGACACCTTGCCGGTTTTGACCGGCGCACCCGCGCTCGTCCGCGTCCCGTCCCATCGGCTGAGCAGTTACCCTCGCGCTTCGATAGCGCCGGGAGGAGGCGAGAATGGCATTCCATCGTCTGGCCACCCCACTCACCGCGGGCCTGTGGCGTCCTGTGTCCCTGGCCCTGGCGGCGGCGCTGCTTGTCGGCTGTACGGCGGCGTCGCAGCCCGCGCCGCTGCCACCGGCC
>DAOUGZ010000243.1:0-10785 GCA_034428955.1 Anaerolineae bacterium
ACGGAAAACGCCCGGCAGGCCGTGGAAGGTAGCCATCCACTCGCCGTCCAGTTGGTAGCCGAAGATGAGGTCCGACTTGTTGCCGGTCTCTGGCTCATAGTAGTTGAGGTAGTAGCTGCCCGCCCACATCCTGGTTTCCATGGCCTTGCTGCCGGCCTCGAACCAGTGTCGACACTGCTGTGCAAACTCCGTGTCTCCCACCACCTCGGCCATGCGCTGCGCCATCTTGATATTCGCCAGGTGGATTCCACCAATGTGGGCGATCATCCCACACCACTTGGGTTCGGGGGCCTCGAACCACTGCGAGCCCACATTGCCGCTGGGCATGCTGATCACCCCCGGTCCCACTTCGTATTCCGGTCGCAGGCTCATGGTGAAGGCGGTGTTCCTCTTGACCGAGGAGTAGAACTCGCGCACGATCTTGTCGTCGCCTAAGCGCAGCCAGAGCCGGTCAACCATGTCCACATAGCAGGGGCCGTTGAGCGTCGTCTGGTAACCTGGCGTGGGATATACCATCTCCACCGGGCCGGTGCTGTCGGTGCAGCCGCCAAAGATCCAGGTTGACGCTCCGTCGGAGAACTGGTAGGCCTTGAATCCCCGCATCGTCGACAGAGCAAGCTCGGGGTAGAAGTACACCACCGGGATGTTGCCATAGAAGCTGCACGGGATGCACTCGATCTGCGGGCAGCCTCGTGGGCACTCGATCATGCCGAAGAGTCCGTCTTCCGGTCGGCACCACTCGCCGATGGGGAACTCGGCCGCTGCCCACAGGCCGTCCTCTGTGATCAGGTGTAGGATGTTCACCAGCGAGTCTTGCAGCCAGCCCGGAATCTCCCCCGCGCCGTAGATCACTTCCTGCCAGGCCAGCACCCGCTTCAGCAGGTCCTCGTGCCGGTCGGCCAGGATCTCAGCCACCTGTAGGACGCTCTCGTAGCGCTTAGCATACATGTGGGTATAGTAGTTCGAGGAGGCCGGCATGCGGTCCCTGCGGTGGGTAACGTAGGCCTCGTTGACCGGTCCTAAGGTCCCTGAACCCTTCCATTTGGGGCTGTACCAGCTGAGAATGAAACGCACGATCCTACTTGCCCTGGGAGCCAAGGAATAGTCCACAGCAACCGAGGCCCCCGGCTCGTCCGCACCGGCGGCGGGCAGCTCGCGGGCGATCCGTGTCCAGGCTGGACCGTCGTTCCCGAGCCCGCCGCCGGTGCGGATTTCCTCGTCGCCGGCCACGCCCAGGGCATAGCTCGAGTGCCTGGCAGCTATGGTGACTCCGCTGAACTGCCCCGTCACTTGCGCTCTCTCGAATGACTTGCTGCCAGCCTCGAACTCGTCCGGACCAGGGAAGGAGAAGGCCAGTGTGCCCTGCTGCGGCCTGTCGCTGGTGTTGCGCAGGTGCACCTCGAACACGGCGCCGGGCAGCAGAGAGCTCTGGATGTCGCCGGGCAGGAAGGGGGTCCATGCCCGCAGCCCCACGCTGAGCGGCGCATCCAGCTCGAACTCCAGGTCAGCTACCGGATAGTGCCCCCAGTAGTGGATCTCGCTGGGGGTCTCCACGCCCTCCAAGGTGAGGTCCGGCGGAGTATAGTTGGCCTTGACCCAGGGAGAGGGGCAGGGCTTGCCCGTCTTGGCGTCAACCATTGCCGAGTCGTCACCTTTGGTCCGCTTGTTGGCCAACACCCAGGTGCGTCCACCCAGGCTCAAGCCCAGGAAGGGCAGGTTGATCGGCCCGCCCCGAGGGACGTGGGAGTTGAAGATGGTGTAGTAACCCAGAAGCCCACTGGTCTCCAGGTCGATGCACCCCGTATCCACGCCGCCAAGGGGCATGCCGCTGGCTACCGTGCAGTCCTGGCGGTACACAATTCCCGTCACTGGCTGAGAAAAGCCTCTTGCCTGAAACTCGACCCATTCACGCGACGGTAGGTCAGTGGGGAAGAGCACGCTCATGTCGGATTTGCTTTGCATCTCTGCTACCTCTTTTTCCTCGCTTCTTGCCGCTATCGTTGTCGTTGTCCGGCACGGATCACGCGATCCACTAGACCGCCAGGGGCGCATGGCCCCGCCAAGTGCTGACCCTGGAGAGCCGCTGGCACGGTCCAGAGCATCATGTTCTGGTAGTAATCGCCACCGTACACCCTTTCGCCTGTGTCTCCACGGATGATGTTTGGCTGGTCCCACGTGAGGCCGTTCTCAGCAATGTTGGCCCAGCAACGCCTGCACAGCTCCAGGCCGAACTCTCTCTCCCCCTCGTACATGTAGGTCATGCCCAGCATGAGTACTTCAGGTGGGAAGAAGGCATAGGGGTCATAGTTCCAGCCCGGAGTGCCCTCCCCGCTGGTGCTCGGCTTGCCATCAGGCGTCGCAAAATTCACCGCTCCGTACTCTGTGGGTGCGATGCACGTCTGCCTTACCGTCTCTAGCACAAGCTTGATGCGATCAGCCCGGAACACCCCGGGCAAGCCGAGCATACGCACCATCCATTCGCCGTCGAGCTGGTTCGACATAACGAGGTCTGACTTCTTGCCAGTGGATGGCTCCCAGTAGTTGAGGTAGTACTCGCCCGCCCACATCTTGTTCTCCATCGACTTCGAGCCCTGGCGGAACCACTCGCGGCACTGCTCGGCAAACGCTTCGTCGCTGACCCGCTCGGCCATGGCTTCTGCCTGCCGCAGGTTGGCTAGGTGGATGCCGCCGGCATGGGCGGCCATGCCGGCCCACGTGCAGGCCTCGAACCACTCGAGCCCCACATTGCCCGTCGGGAAACTGATGATGCCGTCAGGCCCATCCTCAGGGCGCAGGTTCATTGTGAAGGTCGTGCTGCGCTTGACCAGGTCATATAGCTCGCGCAGCGCTTCATCGTCCCCCGTCCGCAACCAGTAGCGGTAGACCATGTCCACGACGCAGGGGCCATTGAGCACGGTCTGGTAGCCGCGTGTCGGGGTGGCCATCTCGCAGGGCGGCGTGGGCGGCTTGTCGGTCATGCCGCCGAAGATCCAGCTCACCTCTCCGTTCGCGAACTGGTAGGCCTTGTATCCTCGCAAGGTGGAGAGCGCCAAGCGGGGGAAGAAATAGACGATGGGATAGTTGCCGTAAAAACTGCAGGGAAGGCACTCGATCTGCGGGCAGTGGCGTGGGTCCTCGTTCATGCCGAACAGGCCATCCTCCGGTCGGCACCACTCCCCGATAGGCGGCTTGGCCATGGCCCAGAAGCTGGTTTCGGTGATGAGGTGCAGGATGTTGACCAGCGAGTCGCGCAGCCAGATGGGCAGTCCGTCTTCCTCGTACACTACCTGCTGCCAGGCCAGAACGCGGCTGAGCAGCGAAGCGTGCTCCCTGGCCACCAGTTCAGCCACCTCGAGGGCGTTGCCGAAACGAGACGCGTACATGTGGGTATAGGTGCTGCCCCGCCCGTCGCTGGGCGCGCCTTGGTGCAGTTCGTTCTGGTACCAAGGAAGCGTAAAGCGGCTCAGCGGGTCCGGCGTGCCGCCGGCGCACCACTCGGGGCTGTGCCAGGCCAGCAGGAACCGGATCGTGGTCTCCTCGCCGGCCTGTAGGCTGAACCGGACGGACACCGTGGCCCCGGTCTGGCCCCACGCTGTGGGCAGCCCCTTGTGGATCCGGCGCCAGGCGCCGGCATCCATGCCCAGTTCGCCGCCGATGGCGATCTCGTCCTGGCCGATGGCTCCCAGCACGTACCCCGATTTCGTCCCGTCGACCCCGATGCCCACCAGGCCGCAGCTCTTATTGATAAAGCGCCGGCGCATCGGCAGAGAGCCCGCTTCCGCTTCATTGGGCCCCGGGAAGCTGAATACTACGTTGCCCGTCTTAGGCTCGGCGGCCTGGTTGCGAAGGTGCACCTCAAAGACGGCCGCCGGGATGCTCGAATTCTCGACATCGCCTGGGATGAATGGGGTCCAAGCTCGCAGGGCTGCCGCCACAGGAGCAGTCGTTTCGTACTGCAGGTCGGCCACTGGATAGTGTCCCCAGTAGTGGATATCCTCAGCAAACTTGATTTGGTCGGGTGGCGCATGACCAAAGGCTTCAGGCATGTCCATACTGGCTATGCGCTGTGTGGATAGTATCCAGGTTCGGCCGTCCACGCTCATCCCGAGGAATGGTTGGTTAAGTGGTCCCCGCCGGGGCACGTGCGAGTTAAAGACAGTGCAGAACCCAAAGGTGCCGCTCTGCTCTAGGTCTAGGCAGCCCGTATCTACCCCCCCCAGCGGCATGCCGCAGGTCGGCGGGCACTCACGCCGGTAGACCATTCCGGCTACGGGTGTCTTGAACCCCGCGGCTTTGAACTGTACCCACTTGTTGGCGGGTAGATCAGTTGGAAACAGTCTGCTGCAACTCCTGGAATCGTCAGCCATGTTAACTCTCCTTGGTCTCGCCCTCAGGGGCTTTTGCTAGATCGCCTCGAACAACAATAGTTCAGACATGCCCACGTTCTCGAGCCGGATGGGCAGGCCGTCCTGCAGAAGTCGCAGCCCATCGACGGCCACCGTCGTGTTCAGCGCATCAAAGGTAACGTGGTAGATCCGCGCAGGGTCTAGGCCCCTCGGCTTGAGAACATACGTATCGCTCTCCCAACTAGGTGGCGCTAGCACCGACCTGTCGTCGGTCACCTCATTCGCATACTTGTGCACAAAGGTGTCCCCAGGCCCATTCCGCAGCCGGATGATAGTGGCCCAGCCCCTCTCCCGTTCCGGCGAGGTAAATTCCATAGCGAACCACGGGCTCGACTCCACACTGCCGTGCGCGTTGACCGGCTCGTGGTGGTACACCCGGCAGGTGGACAGGAGCGGCCGGATGAACTCCTTGTAGAGGTGA
The DNA here is from genome assembly GCA_034428955.1 of Anaerolineae bacterium. Lineage (GTDB taxonomy): Bacteria > Chloroflexota > Anaerolineae > SpSt-313 > SpSt-313 > DAOUGZ01. The sequence continues at coordinate 4,828 of DAOUGZ010000243.1, forward strand.
GCATAATGCAGGAACCGCTCCCGCCGCTCCGGAGCCAGTTCCTCGATGCTCGGTGCCACCGTACCGACAAAGATCTGCGGTGTCGACAGGGTGAAAGTCAGGCGCAGGACTGTATCCAGGTTCTGAGGCTTGCCGAGGCCGACGCCGCCATCTGCACCATGCAGGATGACAAATATCTCCGGTGGCAGGCCCAAGGTCAGGCCGCTGTAGATCTGCAGTTCCCGCGGGATGCTCAGGCCATCGGTCAGGTATGTCTCGTGGAAGCGGCTCACGGTGCCGAGATCGTTCCGGGCGCCACCCGCCGCGGCCTGTTGCAGGATCAGATTCGGGTACTTTTTCTGCAGGCGCGCGTAGAGATCGTAGAAGGCTTCGTAATAGCGCCAGTAGTTGTTCTCCACAATTCCATCGCGAACTGTGTCGGGGCCTTCGTATGTATAGTGCGGGTTGTAGTCCAGCCGATAGAGATCCAACTTGTAGGTCTCAATCAGGCGCACAACCTCCGATTCCATCCAAGCCGCAGCCTCCGGCACTGACAACTTGAGGATGTCGCGCGGCCCGAACCAGTCTGGATGCTCCTTGCCCACCTGGCTCAGCCGGAAATCTCCACGGCCGCCCTCAGTCTCCACATAAAGGCCGAAGAGCATGCCCTTGCTGCGCACATAGTCGATCAGCGGCTCCAGGCCGCGCGGGAAGCGCTTGACCGAAGGGGTCCAATCGAGCGTCACGTCCCACCAACCATAGTCCAGGATGAACAATTCGGCCCCGATGGCCTCGGCTACGTCCACGCACTTCATCGCGCTCTCTTCGTCGAAGGGCATATAGTATCCCTGATCGGCTGGAACCAGGTACTGGATCAAAGCGTTCCGTTCGGGTGGCCGGATGGGCAGAACGGAACGCCGCAAGTGCTCGTGCATTGCCTGCACGGCAGAGTCCAGGCTGCCCGAGACGTGTCCCAGGTGCACAGCCGGCGTCTTGACCGTTTCGCCTGGCACGATCACACGCAGCGCGTTGACCGCCGTGGGGCCGATGCTGCAGGAGAGGCCCTTATCGTGGCGTGTGAAGTGCATCTCCCAGTTGGCTGTCCAGGCCAGGTGGCCGATAAAGTATTCCCCAGTCACCTCGTTGCGCATGATGAAGAAGGGATCGTCGAACCCCTGCCCCTTGCCGCAGCGGATGATCGTCGTTCCCACTGGAAGGGGCTTCCAGTCGAACCAACCCTCCTTGGCCCAGATGTCCGCTGTAAAGTATCCCAGGGTAAAGTTGTGTCCCGGCCAGAGTTGCCCCGCCCAGGGCGCCACGCGCGTCAGCATCATCGGCTCGCCTGAACGGTTTGTGATCTCCAGCCAGCGCTGCAGTACCGGCGTGCCATCCAGGAGTGTGTGCACCTGCACGTCGACGGGGTGATCGACGTTCTGCAGCGCCACCACAAAGTGGCGCGCACCTCTCTCGGACGTCGGCGCCTCGGTGGCGGACGCAACCGACCACCCGCCGGACAGTGACTCCCTGTCGATGCACAACTGGAAGGCATCTTCGCTCCAGAACTCTTTCTTGATGTTGATCCGGCCGTCGGCGGACCAGTAGCACCCCGACCAGTGGCCTTCGAGCAGCTTCTCGAGGTAGATGGCCCGGCCGGAGGTGAAGCGCACCTCCATGTTGGGAGTCTCGCTCAAGGCGATATCGGTATAGTCAGATCCAGCAGTCATCCTCACTATGGCTCTCCTGTTCCATGTTCTTGCCAGGACCCGCGGCAGTTCGCTCACACGCGCTGGTCCGAGTTCGATCAACGGTGCTGCTTCAGGCGACAGGGGCTTTCAGCTCGCGCCTGCCTCGATGATGCGCTGCACGAGCCCTCCCGGCGCACAGGGAGCGGTCAGGTCCTGGCCGGCGAGCGCTGCTGGCAGCGACCAGAGCATCATGTTCTGATAGTAATCGTTGCCAAAGACGCGCTCGCCGCTATCTACATCGCCCCGGAGAAAGTTGGGCTGATCCCACGCCAGGCGCTGGATGCAGACAATGTTCTCCCAGCAGCGCCGCGCCAACTCCAGACCGAGATCTTTCTCCCCCTGGTACATATAGGTCATGGCAAGCATCAGGAGCTCCGGCGGAAAGTAGGAATAGGTGCCATAGCCGCCGACGGGTGCGGGGCTTCCGTTCAGGTGCGCATAGTTCACTGCCCCGCTCTTGCTCAGCGCCACGTTGCAGCGCTTGATAGTCGCCAGCACGATCCGCACGCGCTCCTCAGGGAAGGCGCCCTCTACGCCGTGGAACTTGGCGATCCACTGCCCGTCGAGCTGATAGCCGAAGACGAGGTCCGACTTCCGGCCGGTCTCCGGCTCGTAGAAGTTGAGGTAGCTCTCCCCGGCCCAGAGATGCTCTTCCAAAGCCTTCGCCCCGGCTGCGAACCACTGCCGGCACTGTGCAGCGAATGCCTCGTCGTGCATCCGGTCGGCCATGCGCTCCATGATACTCAGGTGCGCCAGGCGGATGCCGCCGACATGGGTGGCCATCCCCGCCCAGCCGGGCTCCGGAGCCTCGAACCACTCCGTTCCCTCATTGCCGGTAGGCATGCTGATGACCTGCTTGTCGCCATACTCCGGCCGCAGGTTCATGGTGAAGAGGGTAGCCCTCTTGCACAGATCGTAGAACTCGTGCAGCAGCTCGTCATCACCCGTCCGCAGCCATAGCTTGTCCACCATCTCGACGACGCAGCTGCCGTTGAGGGCCGTCTGGTAGCCCTTGTCCGGCAGGGCCATCTCATAGTAGCCGGTCCCCGTGGTAACGCCACCGAACACCCAGGACGGCCTGCCGTCATCGAACTGATAGGCTTTGTAGCCGCGCAGCGTGGAGAGAGCGAGTTGGGGGAAGAAGTAGACGATGGGCAGGTTCCCGTAAAAGCTGCACGGCAGGCACTCGACCTGCGGGCAGCCGCGTGGACACTCGTTCAACCCAAAGAGGCCGTCTTCGGGCCGGCACCAGTCGCCGATGGGGGACCTGGCCTGTGCCCAAACGCTGGTCTCTGTGATGAGGTGCAAGATGTTCACCAGTGAATCGCGCAGCCACGGAGGGAGCGCCTGCTCGCCGTAGATTACCTGTTGCCATGCCAACACGCGGCGCAGCAAGCTGTCATGCTCCCGGGCCAGGTACAGCGCCACCTCGTGGGCATTGGCGAATCGGCGAGCGTACATGTGGGTGTAGGTGTTCCCCCCGGCCGGGCGGGAACCCCCGCTGCACCAGACAGGGGCATACCAGGCCAGCACAAAGCGTGTCACCTGACTATCGCGCGCTGCCAGTGAGAAATCCACCGCCACCGACATGCCGCTGTTGTCGTGGTCCTCCTGCATGGGTGATGTGATCTCTCCCATCCGCTGCCAAGCGCTGGCGTCCCACCCTAGGTGATAGCCGAGGCGGACGGGCACATCGCCCATGACGCCGAGGACATAGTTCATGCGGCTGGGGTCCCTCAGCTCCGTCTCCCTCGTTGCCTCGTAGCGGCCCGCGCTGGCCAGGCCGCCGCTCACTGGCCCCTTGATTCCGATGCGCCGGATGGGCGCATACTTAGCCTCATAGCGCTCAAAGCCTGGAAAGGTCATCGCCAGCTTGCCTGCCAGCGGCTGGCCCGAGTCGTTGCGCAGGTGCACCTCCAGGACCGTGCCGGGGATCGTCGAGGCCTCGGTGCTACCCGGCACGAAAGGTGACCACGCTCGAAGGCCTATGCTCAGCGGGCAGTCCAGTTCGAACTCCATGTCGGCGATAGGATAGTGACCCCACTGCGAGATCTTGCGTGGGGACTCCACCCCAGGCATCCCATGGGCGGCCAGGCAGAAGGTGCGCTCGTCTACCTGCAGACCCAGGAACGGAGCGTGCAGAGGACCCCGCCGCGGGGCCAAGCTGTTGAAAACCGAGGTGAGACCGAACATGCCTGTGGTCTCCACGTCGATGCAGCCTGTGTCGATGCCTCCCAGCGGCATGCCGTTGCTCGCTGGCTGGTCCGCGCGGTAAATGATTCCACTAACCGCTTCCGGAAAGCCTTCGGCGGCGAACTCGAGCCACTCGCATGCGGGGAGGTCAACGGGAAACAGTCTCTCCATGCCGGATGTCTCTCCCTTGCTGGTTTGCAGTGTGATCAAGTGGCGGGTATGCCGGTCAGAGCCAGTTCAGTAGCCACGTGGCAACTGACGAAATGCTCGGGCCTCACTTCCTGGAGCACAGGCGCCTTGGTCTTGCAGATGTCCTGTGCGTAGCGGCAGCGCGTGTGGAACACACACCCGGGCGGCGGACTCGAAGGATCGGGTGCCTCACCACCCATGAGGATGCGATTGGAGTGATAGTGCGGGTCTGGCCTGGGGACGGCTGAGAGCAGCGCTTCCGTGTAGGGGTGCAGCGGGTTCGTCATCAGTTCCTCGGTCTGTGCCAACTCCACCAGCTTGCCCACGTACATCACCGCGACCCGATTACTGATGTGTCTCACCACGCTCATGTCGTGGGCAATAAAGAGGTAGGTCAGGTGATAGGACTCCTGCAGATCCTGCAGGAGGTTGATGATTTGCGCCTGCACTGAGACGTCGAGGGCGGAGACTGGCTCGTCGCACACGATGAGCTTGGGATTCAGTACCAACGCACGCGCAATGCCGATCCTCTGGCGCTGGCCGCCACTGAAGCTGTGCGGATAGCGTCTCAGATATTCGACCTTTAGGCCGACCGACACGAGCACCTCTTCGACGCGGTCTTCCAGTTCCCTGCCCTTGGCGATGCCGTTCACCAGCAGGGGCTCGCCCACAATCTCCAGCACCGTCATGCGCGGATTGAGCGAGGAGAAGGGATCCTGGAAGATCAGTTGCATGTTGCGCCGAAAGGCTTTCAGTGCCCTCCGGTCCAGGCTCGTCACGGAGACCATCTCGCCGTTGTTCCGGAACAGCACCTCCCCTGCCGTCGGCTCGAGCACCCTCAGGACGCAACGCCCCGTAGTCGTCTTGCCAGAGCCGCTCTCTCCGACTAGCCCCAGCGTTTCACCCTTCTTGATGGAGAAATCTACTCCATCTACGGCCCTTACGTGACCGACAACACGGCGCAGGAGCCCACGCTGGATAGGGAAGTACTTCCTGAGTCCCTTTACCTGCAACAACACCTCTTTGTTATCTGCCATGACTATCCTCCAGGAGACCCCTCGTGCGATGGCATACGCTCGTGCCTAGAACCTAGCGTAACGATTGTGCAATCAGGGGCTGAATCGTTCAAAACGGCCCGAAAGGGAGACTTTACTAACTGAACAGACTTGAGTAGGCTCATCGTGATCCTTATCTTCTAGAAGGGCTCACGATGGGCCAATTGCCAAACAAGTTCGCCATTGCTGACGAGTACCACCTCACCGGCCACGCGATGCTGATCCCCTGGGGTCTCTTCGCTCAAGACATCGGCCTGATCAAGGCCATGCGGACGGTGCCCATCCCACAGCGAACACGCGACTTTGCGCCCCAGGCCAAGTTGCTCGAGTTCTTTGTCGGGATCCTCCAGGGCTGCGCCTAGCTTCAGGACATCAGTTGCGGCCCCAACCCTTTGGATCAAGACCATGCAGTAGCGCGAGCCTGGGACCAAGAGGGCTGGGCAGACTACAGCGGTGTCAGTCGTACGCTCAAGCTCTGTACGTCCGAAACCGTCGTGGCCTTGCAGAGGTCAGCCGCCCCTTCATCGATCAGGAAGTCATGCTGGCCCTGCGGCATCGCGGGGTCCTGGTCTACGACGGCGATCTCACAGGCCACCCGGTGTCCAACACCAGTACCAGTTACCCGGATGCCGCGTTCGGCTGGATGAGTGACGAGGTGAGACTGGGCTACCAGGCTGCCTTGGTCAGCATGCACGGTCCGACGTACGGCCGCTTGTGGCTGTCGGTGAAGCAGCATCCCGGCGATACCGTGGCCTCGTCTCAAGCCGAAGCCATGGTGCGCGCTGCAGAGGCCTCGA
>DAOUGZ010000244.1:0-73837 GCA_034428955.1 Anaerolineae bacterium
GTGCGCTTGAGTACCATCATCGGCGGCAAGCGCGCGGCGACAACGTGCCCTATGTGCTGGAGGGTAGCCGCATCTTTGTCCGCCAAGAGTCGGAGACCAATCTGGCCATGCGCGACGAGATTGTGCAGCTGGTGAGCCGCGCGCTTGCCGCCGATGATGGTACTCAAGCGCACAACCAACCCGAATCGCGGAAGGCGATAGAGGATGGCGAGGCGCCAGTCGCTGCGGAAGATGGGGTCGAGCCGCCGCGTACCGGGGTCGAGATTGTCCAGTCCGAGGAGCGCAAGGGCCAGATCTACCATACGATGCGCGACTTGCGCAACGGCACCCAGGTACAGAACGTTACCCGTTCGTCGGCACGCCGCCTGTGGCAATATGCCATCGCGCGCAGGGAAAAGCCCAAGACGGCCGAGGCCGACATTACCTGGTCGGGGAACCTGGGGCTGATGCGCAAGTATCAGCAGGGGCGGCGCACCCGTTACGATCTGGCTCAGCGCCTCCCCGATGGGAGCCTGCGTGTGTACTATGGAGTGACCGAAGAAGGCATCCACGGCCCCTGGAAGACCGTTGTCGGCATCGAGTAGGGTCAGGCGGTTGAGGTCGTCCGGAGGTAGGCGTTGCCGTGTGCGGCGCCTACCTCCCGTGCGTATCGCGGGCAGCTCGTTGCAGATGACGCATTCCACTGCCTGCGGCACCAACTTGCTGATTGACCCCGCGGCCAACAACGGTTACTATGGGCCGTATGCCCGGGCCTGTGGCGCATGGAACCGGGCCGAGGAGATCCACACCAGGAAGTGACCGGACTCCGCTGGGTCGGACCTTATTCGCCGGCAGAATGCCCTGGGGTTGAGCGACGATCTCTATCGGCGCCACCTCCCTGGAGCCTACAGACGGGTGCCCCGGCCGGGCACCGTTGAGAGGTTTGTGAGCACATGTTCGAGATCGCTTTCCTGGGCACGTCAGCCTCTGCACCATCGATTGAGCGCGGGCTGCCTTCCAGCATGATCATCCACCGCGATCAGCGCTTTCTCGTCGATTGCGGTGAGGGTACTCAACGGCAGCTCTTGCGCAGCGGCTTGGGCTTCAAGCGGCTGGACAAGGTGCTCCTGACCCACGGCCACCTTGACCATATCCTCGGCCTTGGCGGGATGGTGTCGACCTTTGCCCGATGGGAGGCGATGTCCGAGTTTACCATCTATGGCGGCCGCTGGGCGCTGAACCGCGTGCGCGACCTGATGGATGTGGTGCTTCGCGGTGGTGAGGTCAAGATGGAGGTCGGGTATACCGAGATAGCGCCCGGTGTGATCTGGTCGGACGATTCGATGACCCTCAGCGCCTTTCCGGTGAGCCATCGGGGGCCGGGTTGCTTTGGCTTTGCCTTTGAGGAGAAGGCCCATCGCCCTTTCCTGGCGGAAAAGGCGGAGGCGCTGGGCGTTCCGGCCGGCCCTGAGCGCCGGCTGCTGGTGGCCGGCGAGGCCATCCAGTTGGCCGATGGCCGGATCGTCCGGCCGGAGCAAGTTCTGGGCGAGGCGATTCCCGGTGTCAAGCTCGTCTATGTGGGCGACGCGGGGCGCATCGACGACTTGGTGGAGCCGGCGAGGGGCGCCGACGCATTGGTGATTGAGGCTACCTACCTCGACGTTGAGGCCGAGATGGCCGCGCAGTTCGGGCACATCACCGCCGCCCAGGCCGCTACACTGGCGCGAGACGCCGACGTACGCTGCCTCTTCCTGGTACATATCTCCCGCCGTTACTCTGAGCGTGCGATAGCGGCGGAGGCCAGGGCCATTTTCCCGAACAGCATCGTGCCGCGCGATCTGGACCACTACAAGATTCTGCGCGACGGCTGCGAGCAGATGGAGTAGCCCTTGGACCTGCGCACACTGCTGAGCGAACTGGGGCGCCGAGGCGAGTTGGCGGTTGTGCGCCGGCCTACGGACCCCCACCTCGAGATGGCGGCGGTAGTTGCTGCCCTCGACGGGCGGCCGGTGCTCTTTGAGGATCCACTGAGCTCCAACTATCGGGTGGCAGCCAATTTGCTGAGTCGGCGCGAGACCGTTGCGCTGGGCCTGAACACCGAGCCGGACCGTCTGCTGGGGCGCCTGGTCGAGGCCTTTCGCGCTCCCTCCACCCCTGCACTGGTGGACAATCCGCCGTGTCAGGAGGTTGTGGAGACGGGGGTAGACCTCGAGACTTTGCCCATCCTTACTCACGGGCCGCGCGATGTTGGCCCGTATGTGACTGCCGGCGTGCTGGTCGCCCACGATCCCAGTTGTGGCCCGAACCTAGCCTTCCATCGCCTGCTTCGCCTGGACCGGCAGCGCTTCGCCGTGCGCCTGGTTGAGGGGCGGGGTACCCACACGGCGTGGATGAAGGCTGAGGGGGACTTGCCCGTCGCCGTCTGCCTGGGCGCGCCACTGACGGTGCTTCTGGCCGGGGCAATGTCCCCGCCGCTGGGCCAGGATGAATTGGCCATCGCCCAATCCCTCGCTGCGACGCCTGTGGCCCGCTGCCAGACGGTGCCCCTGCTCGTCCCTGCGGCGGCGGAGATCATACTGGAAGGCCGGCTGACCCACGACCTGGTGGAGGAGGGTCCCTTCATCGACCTCACAGAGACCTATGACATCGTGCGCCGGCAGCCCGTTCTGGTGGTGGAACGCATCACGCACCGGCGCGACCCGATCTACCAGGCTCTGCTGCCGGGCGGGTTGGAGCACAAGCTGCTCATGGGCATGCCTCGCGAGCCTTCGATCTATGATGCTGTAGCGGAGGTCTGCCGGGTACGCCGGGTATACATGACGCCGGGGGGCACCTCGTGGCTCCATGCTGTGGTGCAGATCGAGAAGCAGCACCCGGATGACGGACGGCGAGCCATTGAGGCTGCTTTCCGCGGGCACGGGTCCCTCAAGCACGTCGTGGTGGTTGATGCCGATATCGATCCTTTCGATGCCCGTCAGGTCGAGTGGGCAATCGCTACGCGGGTGCAGGCCGACCGTGACCTGGTTGTCTGGCCCGGCCGGCCGGGCAGCTCTTTGGACCCCTCGGCGCTGCACGTGCCCGGCTGCAAGGCTCAGACGGCCAAGATGGGCATCGACGCCACGGTATGGTGGGACACGGACCACGGCCCGTCGGACCCTGAGCAGTACCGGCGTGTCGCTTACCCGCCCGTGGAACTCGCTGCCTATCTTGATGAGTGAGGATCTCACAGCTATGCCTGCAGATGACCTGGTGCTTGCTGCCGCCGAACTGGACGCGTTGGCTGGGGTGCACGGGGAGGGCACCCGGCTCGCGGCGCAACTCGTGACGGCACTGGGAAGAATCTATGGGGCGCGGGATCTGGTGCCCGTGGCCAGCGTGCAGGTAGCGGGTGTCAGTTATCGCAATCTGGGCCCCGCCGGCCTCGCCTTCCTGCGCGACTGGGCTGACCGCGGCGGGCGGACGTGCGTGCCGAGCTTGCTGAACCCGGCCGGGATGGACTTGCAGTGTTGGTGCGAGCACGGCATCCCCGAAGAGTTTGGCCGGCGGCAACTGGAGGTCATCGAAGCCTACAGGCGCCTGGGGGTGGAGGCGAGTTGCACCTGCACCCCCTATCTGGTGGGCAATGTGCCCCACTTTGGGGAACACGTGGCCTGGAGCGAGTCCTCAGCGGTGGCCTTTGCCAATAGCGTGTTGGGGGCGCGGACGAATCGCGAGGGTGGGCCAAGCGCCCTGGCGGCGGCGATTCTGGGCAAGACGGCGCGCTATGGCCTGCATCTTGATGAGGGGCGGGTACCTACGCTGACGGTCGACGTCACCTGCCCGCTCAGGTCGGTCGCCGACTTTGGTGCCCTCGGCTATCTGGTGGGGCGGCTGGTCGGCGACGGCGTACCTTTGCTGCGCTTGCTGGCGGGGCCGGAGCCTCTGCATTTCGGCGATCTGCTCACTTCGGCATACCTGCCTCACCTGAAAGCTCTCGGTGCGGCGATGGCGGCCAGCGGGGCGGTGGCGCTCTACCATATTGAGGGGGTCACGCCGGAGGCTTGCCGGCGCCAGGATCCCATTGTGCCCGCAGCAGCGAGGGCCGAGGTGGCCGATCTGGGCCCCGGGTACGCAGCCCTGAACTCGGCCGGTAGCGAGATAGACTTGGTGAGCATCGGCTGCCCCCATGCGTCGCTGGCCGAGATTGCCCAGATAGCGGAACAGCTGCAGGAGCGGCGAGTGCGCGCTGCGCTTTGGGTGACCACGGCGCGAGCCACCCTCGAAGAGGCGCGCCGGCGCGGGCTGGCTCAGCGACTGGAGCGGGCCGGCGTGCGGTTGATGGCCGATACCTGCCTGGTGGTGGCCCCGATGGCATACCTGGGCTTGCGGACGGTGGCCACCAATTCGGCCAAGTTGGCGACGTATGCGCCGGGCCACTGCGGGCTACAGACTCGCTTTGGCTCCCTCGCCAAGTGCATCGAAGCGGCCGTCACCGGGCGTTGGGCGTAGCTGTGGACGGCAGGGGTGAGGTGGGTAGATTGGCGACAGTTCTGCAGGGGCGTCTGATTCACCACGGGGTGGCCCGTGGGCAGGCGCTCGTCAGCGAGGAACCGATCAGTTTTCTGGGCGGAGTGGACCCGGAGACGGGAATCGTTGTGGACCCGCGCCATCCGTTGGCGGGTTGTGACATCAGCGGCCGTGTGCTTGTCTTTCCGATGGGGAAAGGGAGCACTGTGGGGTCCTACGTTCTGTATCAGTTGAGACACAATGGGCACGCGCCGGCGGCGCTGATCAATACCCGTTGCGAGGCGATTGTGGCCGTCGGCGCGATTATCTCCGATATCCCTGCTGTTGACCAGGTGGACATAACGGCAATAGCGTCGGGCGATTGGGTACGCGTTGAGGATGGAGGGCGCGTCGTTGTCGAGGGTTGAGTTCGTCTATCTCAAGCTCGGTGGATCCCTGATCACAGAAAAAACAAAGCGCGAAGCTGCGCGGCGCGACGTGCTCGCTCGCGTGGCCGGGGAGATAGCGCGTGCTCGAGCGGCGCAGCCCGGCCTGCGCCTGGTTCTGGGGCATGGCAGCGGCTCCTTTGGCCACTATATGGCTGAGGAGTACGGCGTACATCGGGGCGGCCTGGAGGATTGGTGGGGCTACGCTCAGACAGCCGCTGCAGCGGCACGGCTCAACAGGCTGGTTGTGGAGGCCTGCCTTGCAGCGGGCGTGCCAGCCGTCTCTCTGCAACCCTCGGCTTCGGCGCGGGCGCGGGGTGGCGAGTTGGTGGACCTGGTGACCTGGCCGATTGCCCAGCTTGCGGAGAGGGACATCGTGCCCGTCGTCTATGGCGACGTGGCGCTCGACGAGGCGCAGGGCTGCAGCATCATCTCTACCGAGACCATCTTTGCCTATCTGGCGCTGCGTATCAGGCCACGGCGCATCCTGCTGGCCGGCGAAGTTGACGGCGTCTACACGGCAGACCCTCAACGTGAGCTCTCGGCCCAGCCCGTACCCGTGCTGACGCCGGAGACATGGGGCGAGGCCGAGCGGCAGTTAGCCGGTGCGCGTGGCGTGGACGTGACGGGCGGCATGCGCAGCAAAGTCCGCCAGATGCTGGACCTGATCGAGGATGTGCCGGATCTTGAGGTGTCCATCTTCTCGGGGCTGACGCCCGGGCGTGTAGAGCGTGCTCTGCGCGGCGAGCCGGGCGGGACACTGCTGCGGGCAAGGCGCTAACGAAGCCAGGGCTTTTCCAGAGCTGACGAGGGTGACATAAGATTGGCTCTGAAGAGGGCGCGCTCGGACGCGAGAAAGCCTTGTCAGGTGATAGGTGTTCACGTATAATGTCCGAGTAGCTTGGTCAGAGAGCATGGGCGAGGGGGTATTATGCCCATTACTATCCTTGCGTTCGTTTTGATTTTCAGCCTGGTCGTTTTCGTGCACGAGCTTGGGCACTTTTTGCTGGCCAAGTGGTCGGGCGCTCGTGTCGAGGAATTTGGTTTCGGCTATCCGCCTCGGCTGTTGCGCATCGGCAAGCGTGGCGATACCGAGTTCACCCTCAATGCTATTCCCATTGGCGGGTTTGTTCGTGTTACCGGCGACGACAACCCCACGGATCCCGGCAGCCTGGCGCAGCGGAGCCCTTGGGCCCGCGGTGCCTTCCTGATCGCCGGGCCGGCCATGAACGTGGTCCTGGCGGTAGTGCTCTTTGCCGCCAGCTTTGTGATTGGGGTCCAGATGCCCGTTGGCGGCCCTGGGGTGGGCGTCTACCAGGTGGCGGCAGATTCCCCTGCTGCCAGCGCGGGCCTGCAAGTCGGCGACACCATCTTGCAGATTGACGGCGAGCCGGTCGACTCGGTTGAAGAGCTGCAGACGCTGATCGATGCTCGGCTGGGCCAGCCGGTGACCCTCCAGGTGCGCCGCGATGGAAGAGCCCTCGCGGAGCCCCTGGTGTTGGTTCCCCGGCCGGACCCTCCGGAGGGCCAGGGAGCTATGGGGGTAGCCATTGATGCCCCCCTGGGTAAGGTTTCTTACCCCGTTTGGGAGGCTCTCTGGCTGGGCCTCCAGCAGGCAGGCTGGACGGTGTGGATGATCATCAGCGGGTTGGTCGCCATGGTGCGCGGGCTGATGCCCGCGGACCTTACGGGCCCCATCGGCATCGCGCAGATGACGGCCCAGGTGGCCAAGTCCGGCGTGGCGCAGCTCCTGGAGTGGACCGCGTTCCTGAGCGTCAACCTGTTCATCCTGAACTTGCTGCCGCTGCCTGCGTTGGATGGCGGCCGGCTGATCTTTGTGGTTCTGGAGGTTCTGCGCGGCGGCCGTCGTGTCGACCCGCAGAAGGAAGGGCTCGTACACCTGGCCGGAATTGTCGTGCTGCTCGGCCTGTTCCTGGTCATCTCTTACTTTGACGTCATGCGAGTGATCCGGGGGGGGCCACTTCCCGGCCAGTGATGGCTTGGAGGCATGAGGAGCAGGCAGAGACGCAGGAGAGTGCAATGCGAGATCTGATCGCCGAGGCACTGCGCGGGCAGCGAGCGGACCATATCGAGGTGCACATCGAGGAGTCTGAGTCCACCTCGATCCGCTTCCGCGGCCGCGAGCTTGATCAAGTCGGACGTTCTCGCGCCCTAGGGGGAAACGTCCGGGCGCTGGTGAAGGGCGGCTGGGGCTTTGCCTCATTCAACGATATCCGCCGGCTCCGGTCCTATGTTGAGCGTGCGGTGCACCAAGCTACACTGGTACAACGCGAACCGTTCACCCTGGCGCCGAAACCTGTCGTTGAGGACCGTCTGCTGGCCTCGGCGGCGAAGGACGTCCGCGGCGCCAGTGTGGATGACAAGGTCAAGCTGCTGCAGGGCTACAACGAGGTGCTCTGGGCCTCGGCGTCGCTGCAGACGACGGTCGTTCGCTATAGCGATCTCTTCCGGCGCAGGGTCTATGCCGATTCGGAGGGCAGCTTTATCGAGCAGGAGGAGCTGGACCTCTCGGCGGCTTTTGCTGCCGTCGCACGTAGGGATGGCGATGTCGAGCAGGCATTCCTCAGCTTGGGCAGCGCCGGCGACCTGACCGTTCTGGAAGGACGGCACGAGGAGGTCGCTGACGTGGCGCGCCAGGCGGAGAATCTGCTCTCGGCGCGCCGGGCCAAGGCCGGCACCTACACGGTGATTGCCGACCCCAAGCTGGGCGGCGTCTTTGCTCATGAGGCCTTTGGCCACCTCAGCGAGGCCGATCACGTCTACGAGAACCCCCGCTTGCGCGAACTGATGGTGTTGGGAAGGCGCTTTGGCGGGCCTCATCTGAACATCCGCGATGGTGCGGCGGTTCCCGGCCACCGCGGTTCGTACGTCTATGATGCCGAGGGAGTGCCGGCAAGCGATACCTACCTGATCCGTAAAGGCGTGCTGGTCGGGCGTTTGCACTCGCGGGAAACCGCTGCCAGGATGGGTGAGACGCCTACCGGGAACGCGCGCAGCATCAATTACCGCTACCCGCCGATCGTGCGCATGACCAACACATACATCGAACCGGGCGATATCAGCTTTGAGGAGATGCTGTCCGGCGTCAGGGAAGGCATCTATGTCAAAGGCTCCTATGGCGGCCAGACCAGTATGGAGATGTTTACCTTCTCGGCCGGCGAGGCGTTCATGATCCGCAACGGAGAACTCGCCGAGCCGCTGCGCGGTGTGAACCTGAGCGGCAACGTCTTCCAGACGCTGGCCAATATCGAGGCTATCGGCAACGATCTGCAGTGGTCCGAGGGAGGTGGTTGCGGCAAGGGTGAGCAATCGCCCCTTGCGGTGGGCACGGGAAGCCCCCATCTGCTGATCCGCGACGTCGTGATCGGAGGCGAGTGATGCTGACCTTTGCTGAGCAGGTGCTTGCTCACGCTCGCCGGTCGGCCAGTTGGGCCGAGGTCTATACAGTCAGCGAAGAGGAAACGCCCGTCTCGTTCGAGGCCAACCGCCTGCGCTCAATCGAGACTCGCGAGGCGCGAGGTGTTGCCCTGCGCCTGGTCGTGGACGGCCGGATTGGCTTTGCCAGTTCTTCGAACCTCGACGATCCGGCGGCGCTGGTCAACGATGCGCTGGCCACTGCGCGATTTGGCCCGGCTTCCGCGCTGGCTTACCCGACTTGGCGCACGGAGGAAGACAACCTTGACCTCTTTGACGATGCCGTGCGCAGCCTGACGAGCGACGAGATGGTCCAGATGGGCCAACGCATCGTGGACCGGGTGCGCGCCCACGGTGAGGATATTCTCTGCGACGCCGACATCCGCAAAGAGGTCGGCGAGGTCACAGTGATGAATACGTCCGGCGGTCACGGCACCTACCGCCAGACGATGCTCTATGCCGGCGTACACGCGAACCGCGTGCGCGACACGGACATGCTGGACATCTACGAGCAAGATGCCTCTTGCCATCTGGGCACGCTGGATACGGAAAGAGCGGTCAGCGCCATCATTGCCAAGCTGGAGCTTGCCGAGACCGTCGTGCCCGTTCGGACTGGTAATCTGCCCGTGATCTTTACCCCAAAGGGCGTAGCCATGACTCTGCTGGCGCCGCTGCAGGCAGCCCTGAGCGGCAAAACAGTGCTCGAGGGGGCCTCGCCGCTTGCCGGCAAGCTGGGCGATACGCTCTTTGATCCGGGGTTCTCACTCTTTGATGACGCCCGTGTGCCTGGCCGGCCCTCCAGTGCACCGATTGACGGCGAGGGCGTGCCGACCCGGCGTACAGCGCTCATTGATCGCGGCCGGGTAAACGCCTTCTATTACGATTTGCAGACGGCCGGGCGGGCCGGCGTCGAGAGCACCGGGAATGGGCAGCGTGGTCTGGGCAGTCTGCCCTCACCCGGCATCCACGCGCTGCGGATCGCCGCGGGCACCGTTCCCTATGAGGCCATGCTGGCCGAAATCGAGGAGGGGCTCGTGGTCGACCAAACGATGGGGGCCTGGGCCGGCAACCTGCTCGGGGGCGAGTTCTCGGGGAACGCGCATCTTGCCTTCAAGGTTGAACGCGGACGGCTTGTCGGCCGGGTCAAGGATACCATGGTGGCCGGCAATGCGTTCCGCGCCCTGGAGCGGCTGCAGGCCATCGGCGACCGCGCCCATTGGGTGGGCAGCGCCGTGGAAGCCCCCTATCTGTGCTTCCCCTCGCTCTCGGTCGCGGCACGCTAGGCCGAGCCGGTGAGGACTTGCCGGCTGAGCGCCATGTGCTAGAATGAACCGCAAAGCATACCCCGCGGCTCGCGTTGCCGGGTCGCAGGTTTGAGGATGGAGTTCATGAGCCAACGGACGAAGAGCCGCCAGTGGACCTTTGAGGAAGCCCTCGCGCTGGTTTGCGATGCAGAGCAAGAGTTGTCGAGGACGATTGTTGCGCTGTTGAGCGACCTGAGCCAAGCCGAAATGGGGCGCCTGGCCGATTGCTGGCTGGCGATGCCGCCTGAGCGCCGGCGTGAACTCGTCTCCACCATGGTCGATATGGCCGAAGCCGACTTTGAACTCGACTATAACATCATCTTCCGTTGGGCCATGAGATCCGAAGATCCGCTGATCCGCGAGCGAGCGGTCGAGGGCCTCTGGGAGGACGATCAGCCCACCCTTATCGAGCCGCTGATTCGCCTGATGGAGGAGGATCCGGCGCCCGCGGTCCGAGCACGGGCGGCTACTTCGCTAGGCCGGTTCGCTTTGCTGGCCGAGCTGGGGGATTTGCCCGATGAGCGGGTCGAGCGCGTTCGCCAGAGCTTGCTCCGCGTCGTTGAAAAGGCTGACGAGACACCCGAGGTGCGTCGCCGGGCTATTGAATCGGTGGCCTATATGAGCGACGCGCCGGTTCGCGAGATCATTGACAAGGCTTATGCTTCTCCGGATGATAGCATGCGCCTCAGCGCAGTGTTTGCCATGGGACACACGGCGGACCCGCATTGGGCCGGACCTGTAACGGCCGAGTTGCATAGCTCCAGCCCGGCGATGCGCTATGAAGCGGCTCGCGCCGCGGGCGAGATTGCGCTGCCCGTCGCCGTCGATCGACTGATCGAACTGCTGGAGGACCGCGACGTGGAGGTGCGGCAGATGGCCATCTGGGCGCTCGGGCAGATCGGCGGCAAACGGGCGCGGCGTGCCCTGGAAGCGTGCCGGGCATCTGCTGATGAGACCGTGCGCGAGGCAGCGGACGAAGCCATTGATGAACTCGACTTTGCCAGCGGTCCGCTGGACCTGCTTCGTTTTGATGCGGACAAGCAACCCGAGGGGGACGAAGAGGATGAGGTCCTTCCGGACGACGAGTTCTAGCGTGCGCTCGCAGACCGGCTGCGGAGGTTGAGGCTGGAAGCGTGCCCGACCTGCCCTGCGAGCAGTTTTTGAGGTATTGGTATGGCGGCAGCAGAAAGGGTTCGGCTGAGGGCTGTGGTGCATGGCATCGTGCAGGGCGTCAGCTTTCGCTATTACACACAGCGCGAGGCGCGGCGTTTGGGCTTGCGGGGGTACGTCCGCAACTGCAGCGATGGAACGGTTGAGGTAGTCGCTGAGGGGCCACGACGCGCCGTAGACGAACTCTACTCATGGCTGCACTCCGGCCCGCCATCGGCCGAGGTGTGGAATGTGGATGCCATCTGGCATGCTCCCAATGGGAGCGAGGTCTCCTTCGAGGTACGGTACTGATGCAGCATACCGCTGTACGCGCCCACCCGGAACGCACGGCTTGGGTGGTGGTTCTGATTGCTTTCGCCATCTTTTGTTTGCTGGTCGTGTGCGTGCCGCTGGGCGCACGCCACCTGCTCCTATACTCGACAAAAGGGCATCCGGCGACCCTGCGGACCCTCGAAGGCACGGTTGTAGTCGATAACCCCGCTACCGGCAACGAGTATTCGGTGACCAAGGATCAGACACGTACGCTGGGCGAAGGCACTGTTATCAGCCTCGACGACAATTCGCGAGCCGTGCTGGACTTTTTCGATGGTAGTTCCCTCCATCTTCTGCCGGGCAGCCGAGTGTCGATTGAGCGCATGCAGGGGCGGCGCTTTGGTCTCGGTCTCAGTCCGAACACGATCTGGTTGCGTATCGTCAGCGGGCGTGTCAAAGTCGTCACCTCGGGCACGCCCGATGCGCCGGGCCTCGATTTCCGCCTCCGTTGCTTGCTTCTCGACACCGAGTTGGCCATCACGACGGATGGGGTGTACGGCGTCGAGGTTGAGCCTGATGGAGCGGAAGTCTTTGCGAACCGCGGCAGCGCAGTTGTCTCTGCCAACGGCAAGAGTGTTCAACTCGTCGCCTCGGAACGCGCGACCATCGAGGCCGGCCATCAGCCCATAGGGCCGCTGTTCGACGCCCGCGAGATGGTCGACAACGCCGATTTTGACGATGGGCTGGCCGGATGGGAAGTCTACAACGATCAGGGGAACGATGGCGGCGATGTGCCCGGCATGGCCGTGCAGGTCGTGGATGGCGGGCTGCCGGCAGTCCGCTTCTTCCGCACCGGCAGCAATCGCAATCACTGCGAGACGGTTCTCTCTCAGACCATCGGCCGCGAACTCCCGGACCCGGTTTCCTCGCTGGAGGTTCGTGCCAGCTTCAAGCTGGCCAATCAGAGCCTGTCCGGCGGCGGCGTTCTCGGTTCCGAGTATCCTCTGATGATCCGGCTTCTCTATCGAGACGTGTACGGCAGCGAGAACACGTGGGTGCAGGGATTCTACTACGAAAATCCCCTGGGCAACCCCGTCGCCTCATCGGCCAAGTGGTATCCGCGGGGCTCCTGGGAGCTGTTCGAGTCCGGCAATCTGCTGGAGACGCTGGACCCCAAGCCGTTTGAGATTATCTCAATCCAGGTCTATGCATCCGGCTGGGATTACGAGAGCATGATCCGCTGGATCAGTGTGGCCGTCAAATAGAGGCTGTACTCGCGCTCTTCAGTTGCGCATGGTAGCGCCTGCGGAGCCGGCTGAAGAACGCCAGGTGCTCTGCGGCGCAATAGTCAGGGTAGGTCCACTCTTGCGGCTGGAAGGCGCCGTGGTGAAAGGGAAGTGTCACCTCGGCATAGATGCCCTGGTCGATGTAGATGCGGTGCCAATAGCTCTTGGTGCTGGCCAGGACGAGCCCAGTCAGAGAGAGGTAGCCTGGATCCAGGTTCACCGGTCTCCGCCCTCCGACGCTCCACTCGGTCTCTAGCGCGTTCGTCTGTACTTTGATGCCGGCGAGCGCGCCTGGGTCGATGAGGCGCTCGAACGCCAGAAAGCAGCGCCAGGGGCTCTCGCCAAGCTCACCCGCATAGTAGCTGGTATAGTCGAACGGCACGAGTGGGCTCTGCTCCTCGATGGGGCCAAAGAGCGCGTTCAGGCGCTGGGTCGTCATGGAGAGCAACTCGCTGCGGGCCAGGAGCAGGCCCACGATCAGCTTGACCGGCTCAGGCGGGCGAGCCTTTCCCACTGTTGCCTCCCCTCCCCTACAGACTGTACTCCAGGGCGGACTGCCCGGCTTCAGTAGAGATTGTGGCCACTACGTGGACGTAGGGCGCGATGCTCGAGTTCTCGAGCTTGCGCTTGAGCAACTCGTCGAGTTGGAATATCCCCGCCGGATTGCTCATCAGCACTTCGACCTGGATCGGCGTGGTCTCGCCGGCGCTGAGGTTCACATGCTCAATGGCCGCTGCGGAGACGGCATGGATGTTGATGGCCCCCGCCTCGAAAGGTATCCGTGACCGTCCCTTGCTCATGTCCAGTGCATCGGCTACCTTGACAATGCCCGCCTCAATGGTGAGGCAGGGAACATCGACGTCGTGAGCGACTACGGCGTGCAGAGTCTCGGCCAACACGATGGCGGCTTGCGGGGGAGGATAGACCTGCGGCAGCCACTCTCGCAGCTTGGCCATGGCCAGCGGCACACTATAGGCCTCATGGTTCTCGCGATGGACGGCCATGCCGATGTCGTGGAGGCACGAGGCCAACACTACGATAACCTCGGCATCGTCTGTGGTCAGCCCATAGTTCTTGACCACGCTCATCTCCACCCCGGCCTGATTCAGCAGGCGGAGCAGCCTGAGCGCAATGTTGGACACGATGCGTATATGCACTTGGCCGTGGTCGCTCATGCCCAGGCGATCCACGGCGTTGATGTTGGCGCTCTTCCAGAGTTGGTGCAACTCGGCGTCGTTGTTAATCAGCTCGACAATGCGCTGCAGAGTGGGGTTGTGGCGAGTGGGAATGGTTATTGGCACCGATCTTGGACTCCTTATCTCTGTGTGACCGGAGCCATTATACCGCCTAATAGGTTGAGGCTCAAGTGAGTCCGATGTGCAAAGCTCACTTGAGCCTCAGCATGCGGAGCGAGCGCCGGCTGCTCACCCGAAGCCCAGCCCTCGCTCTTTCAGGCTGACGTATTGCTGGCGGCCGATGATGAGATGGTCCAGGACGTCGATATCGAGGAGTCTGCCGGCCGCGACGATGGACTCGGTTACCCGGATGTCCTCCGGCGATGGTGTAGGGTCGCCGCTAGGATGGTTGTGCACGACGATCAGTTGAGGTGAGTTGGTCCGTACGGCCTCGCGAAAGACCTCCGCGATGCGTACCAGTGCCGTGTTGACATTGCCCACATAGATAGTGCTGATGGCGACGACCGAGTTGCGCGTATCCAGCAGGATGACGCGCAGGTTCTCCTGGTCGAGGAAGGCCATCTCGAGCAGGACCAGATTGGCCGCATCGGCGGGGGAGCGCACTTGCGGGCGGTCTTCGGGGGAGGCGATGAGCAAACGGCGGCCCAGTTCGAGAGCGGCCTTGAGCTGGCATGCCTTGGCCAGGCCCAGCCCTCTCTCGTTGCAGATTTCGGCAACGCTGGCCTTGGCCAGCCCACCGAGGCCGCCAAAGCGCGCCAGTAGGCTTGTTGCCAGGTTCAGCACGTTCTGGCCGCCAATACCGGTGCGCAGGATGATGGCCAAAAGCTCGGCGGTGGAAAGAGCACCCGGCCCATAGCTCTGCAGCCGCTCGCGAGGTCTGTCGCTGCTGGGGAGCTCCTTGATTGTGGGCCGGTACTCGACGAGGGCAGCGGAGTCCATGGGGCACCTCCTGGCCTTTCCCCTGGCGCAGGCCGGCTTGGCTGTGCTCTATGCGCCTGCGCCTCGCCTGATGCAGACTGTGTGCTATGGCATCTCCTGGCGGGTGTCTATGGTGAAGCTCTTCGCCACGCAGCCGGCCCGGCCTCTGGGGTCTGCGTTGACTCGGGGTGGCCGTGCTCATCGGTGGTGGCTGTCGGTGTCGCTGTGACGGTCGGCGCGACAGTGTCAGTCGCCGTCGGGGTTGCGCTTGGTTCTGGTGTAGCCGATGGCGTGGGCGTTTCCGTCTCGGTGGGCGGGGGGCTCGGCGTCGGCGTTTCGGTTGCTGGGGCCTCTGTCACCGTGGGCGATACATCGCCCGTCTCTTCCCCTGGTGGGGTCTCTGTCAGTGTGGACGTAGGCTTGGCTGTCGGGAAGACAAGGGTCATCTGAGTTGGTGTTGGGTCAAGCGTTTGCTCGGGGAGCTGAATGACTGGGACTGGGGTAGGCGTCCTGGGTACGATCGTTGCGGTGGGCGACTCGGTGGCGGTCACCGTGGGGGCTGTGAGCAACTGCCGCTTGAGGTAGACGCCACCAAAGCCCAGGCAATACAGGGATGATGCTCCCAAGACGATCAACACCACAAGCGCACGGCGCACCCGCGTGGGCGTCCAGCGTGAGGGTGGGTTAGGGTGGGCAGTCGGTTGCATATCCTCCAAGGGTCTCCCTGTCTCGGTCGCCAGAAGGCCGTCCTGTCGGGCCTCCTGGAAGCCAATGCCTTCCGCAGGCCGTCAGGTCTCCCCCACTTGCCGGTGCTCCAATCGCCCACGATCCGCCCGAAGCGGTCACTCCTCGATTGGTAGCCTGCCGCAGCGGCCGCTGGCGTGCCGGCGCGGATGCGATAGTGTCGCTATTCTACCACAGGCCCATCCCTAGTCAAACACACTTGCCGCTCGCGGAGGGCTCACGCCGCACACAGCTCAGGAACCGGCGGGGTAGAGCGCTGCGCCCTCTGCTGCCTGGGTCACTTTGTCGATGACGAGCCCGGTTTGCAGAGCATGTAGCCCGCCCCGCGCTTGGTGCTGATCCGTTGCGGCTCGGCCGGGTTGTCCTCGATCTTGCTACGCAGGTAGCAGATGTAGAGGTGGATGTAGGACTCCATGTTGCCAAAGTCGGGGCCCCAGGCCCGCCGCAAAAGCTCGCGGTAGGTCACGACCTGCCCGGCGTTCTGGGCGAGGATGGCCAGTACGCGGTACTCCTGCGGGGTGAGGTCAACGGGCTCGCCGCGCAGAAAGACCCGCGATGTCGCGAAATCGACGAACAACTCGCCATCGTCATAGCTTGCGGCATGGAAGGCGGGGCGCCCGCCTTCAGCCCGGCGCAGCAGTGCATCCACCCGCGCCCGCAACTCGGCGATCCGCACTGGCTTTTGCAGGTAATCGTCACCGCCAAGCATGAGGCCCTTGACAATGTTCTCCTCACCCTCTTTGGCCGTTAAAAAGATCAGTGGAATGTTGGTGAACTCGCGCAGTCGCCGGCAGACCTCCCAGCCGTCCATCTCGGGCATCATCACATCCAAGAAGATCAGGTCAGGATGGAAGGCTAGCGCCTGCTGCAAACCGTCCCGGCCCGAGTGAGCCGTCACGAGTTCGTACTCGTCAGACAGGAACGCCTGCTTTAACGCTTCCAGGAAGGACTGGTCATCGTCTATAACGAGGATCTTGCGGCGCACCGCCAGTTTCGCTCCTTTCCGGACCACGTAGGGGCGAGTGTGCAACGAAGGGCTGCAATCAGTGGTACCGTCTTGGCCATCAGGCAGCCAATGCCTCAATTCTCCTCACTGCCAGGAGCTACCCCTGGCAGTGAGGGCAAAAGCAACTGCTTCGCCCTCCCAACCGTGCGCGTGCGATCTCGGTGCCACAGCGTGGGCAAGGCTCTCCGGCCCGGCCATAGACACACAAATGACTCTGGTGCTCGCCTGGGCGGCCACCGGCGTCGCGATAATCGCTCAGTGTTGTGCCCCGATTGCGGATGCCTCGCGCCAGCTCTGAGCGGATGGCCGCATGGAGCGACTCAACTTCGGCTGGGGCGAGAGAACCGGCCTCGCGGGAGGGCAGGATGCCGGCGACGAAGAGCGCCTCGTCCGCATAGATGTTGCCGATTCCGGCTACGACCTGCTGGTTCAGCAGCAGCGGTTTGATGGCTCCGCGCCTGCCCCGCAGCGATTCTGCTAGTGCTTGCACGGTGAACGAACTCCCTAGCGGCTCAGGGCCTAGCTTGCCCACGATCTGAGCCGCATCTCGCACCAGGTACATGCGGCCAAACTTGCGTGTATCGACGAACAGCAGGCGACTGTCCGACAGCTCCAGCGCTACGCGCAGGTGCTCGTGGCCGGCCTCCTTGCTCAGCGGCACCACTAATAGCTGGCCGGTCATCCTGAGGTGGACGACTAGACTGTCCTGATCCAGGCGCAGGATGATATACTTGCCGCGCCGATCGGCGCCCAGGATGCGCTGCCCGGCCAAACGAGCAGCGAACTCGGCAGGCGCCGGCGTGGCGACCGTGCGCTCCCAAAATACCTCCACTCCGCCTATCGCCTGCCCCAGCAGTAGCTGGCGGAGGTCGCGCACAACCGTTTCAACTTCGGGCAACTCGGGCACTCGTGCTCCGTTCTAGCTCTTCCTGGCACGCCGCCCGCTATAGACAGCCGCCAAGCCCAGAGCGCCGATAGCACCGGCGCCCGGGCACACACCTCTCGACGAGCGAGTGTCTGCCGCCGCTGTGGGCGTGATCGGAGCCGGCGTGGCACGAGCGGCCAGCCCGAGGCTCTCGCGCCAACGAGCATCCAACTCGTCGAGCGTGAGTCCGTAGACTCGCTGCAGCGCATCCTCCTGGCTGGCGCCCTCCTTGAACACGCTCAGCAACTCGCTCATCTTTTCTCGTCCAAAGGTTGTCAACAGATAGTCAACCAGGCTGTAAGCCTCTCCATAGTACAGGTCGACCTGGCTCGCATCGCCGGTATAGCCAGAAAGCGAGCGAACCGAAATGAGGGCGTCGCGCTCGATTGCGCTCCGCAAGGCCAGTTCGTTGCCCGCCGGCAGCGCGCCCTCTGCATGCATAGCCAGGCCCTCATCGAGCCAGCGGGGCAGGGGCGTATAGGGATTCTCGGTGGCCAGGCCGATGACAATGTGGCTCAACTCATGTGCCAGGGTCTGCCGGGCATCGGCATGGCTGCCGAGAAGCAAGAGTGTGTCGTCGGCCACGGCTACCCCCAACGTTAGGACGCGATCGTCATAGCCCTCGCTACGTCGCATGAGAGCGCCTGCCATATCCGCGGCGCTCTGGTAGACATAAACTCGTACCGGCTTGTCGAGTGTGATGCCCGCCTCGCTCTGCAGCCGAGCCAAGGCTTCTTGCCCGGCTGCAGCCAGCTCCTGTGGCAGGGTTGTGCCCGCGATGTCTCCATAGTAGAGTATGTCGATGTCCCCCGCCTCGAGCAGTTGCCAGGCGAAGCGGTCATCGTCATACACAAAGTGGGCGAGTACTGTATCTACCTGCCGGCCGTCTGCCAGGCTCAAACGCCAGTAGTACTCCATGGCCGTGCCGGGAGCGATATCTCCCGGCTCGAGCTGCTCCTCATAGGTCACTTCGACGCGCCGCCCCGGAGCAAAGTCGGGTACCACCCTGGTCGTGAGCCGTTGGTCCTGGTAGCGATAGTAGAGGGTCACGCCTTCGATGGTTTCGTCGGCCTCGGCTATCAGGCTAAAGGCTAGCCTCTCCGAGAACGTCACGTCGCAGCGGCTCTCCACGACGCGCACCTCTGATTGGCCGTGGACGGCTGTGGTGTTTAGCAGGAATAAGGCACAAAGGCAGATTGTTACCCAGAGGTGCTTCTTTGGCATGAGCCCAGCTCCACGCTATAAGACCGCCGGCAGGTCTTCTACTGCCGTGTGCCGGTAGCGATCACCTTCCTCCACGAGCATCTGAGGGATGTCGTCGCGAATGGGGTACTTGCGCCCGCACTCGTCATTCTGGCAGACGAGCCAGCCCCCGTGGACCAACTCTACCTTGGTCCGGCAGGCGGGGCAGGCCAGAATGTCCAGTAGCCACTTCTCAACCATGTCTTCGGCTCCTTCACCCGGCAGAGATCACTGATACTGTAATGCACGTAAAGAGATTCTACCACGGTTATCGGGCCTGCGCAAGGCTGTTGGGATATGTGGGTGGGGGCACAATGCTGTGCCGAGTCCACGCTCTTTGGGCTGCTGCAGCGGGGGAAGGCAATAAAGAGGGCCGAGGCTCAAGCCTCGGCCCTGATGAGGGGCAGTGAGGTGTCTCTACTCTTGGCGCCGTAGCCAGCGAGCTGCGCCTGCTAGGCCGGCCAGCAGGAGGCCGAGCACGGGAGTGGCGAGGCCAAGCCCGGTCTGAGGCAGTTCGCCGGATTCTCCACTGTTCTCTTCGTCGCCGGCTATGGTTGCTTGCGGCACCGGCGACGCGCCGGACGTGGGCGCGGCTGTAGCGAACGTGTTCCCGGGTCGGGTTTCGGTAGGCAGTGTCGTTGTCGTGGCCTCGGGCTCCGGAGCCGGGTCTGCGAGCTCATCGGGCCCTGCTGTGGGCGTGGGCATGGGGCCCGGCGTGTATGGGATTGCGGTAGCGGCGACGATGACCACCGGCGTTCGCGTCGATGTGGGCGCCGGCGTGAACGTCATCGTCTCGCTGACTGCGGCTGTCGTGGGCTCCGGGGTCGCCATGGCTGTCTGATCGTCTGGGGCGGCCCGCCCGTTGAAGAGCTGGAAGGCGAAATGGATGAATAGGCCGGTACCGACCAGCAGAACGACGGTGAGCACGCCGATGATCGCGATGGTGCCGGTGTTTCTCTTGGCTGGTGAGGTCGTCAAAGCTTGCCCTCCGGTGTGAACGACGGCCCAAAGGTGTGCCTACGAGAAAAAGCCCGCTGTGGGGCCCGTTGGAGTGCTGCCGCATCTCACTTTTCTGGGATGTCGGCATCACCCTCCGGGTTCACGAGTTCCAGCACATCGCCGCATTCCGTTTGGCTGGCCGCCACTGCACCCCTCGGTAACTCTACAACGTAGCGCGCCGACCCGACGATAGGCCCGATGCGCCAAGGGGCTATAGCCTGAGTCGCCCGCACGATGCGGTTCCCTTCGTCGACAAACAGAACCTCAATGGGAAAAGACATGAAAAAGGTGTGTATGCTGCTGCACGGACGTATGATCAAGGCTTCGCCGGCGTGCAGTGTGCGTCGGCCGATGAGGCCGCGCAGCCGCATAAAGTAGTTGTCTGCCAGGCCCGCCTTCCCGGCAACGATTGTGCCGCGAGTCAGGTTGCGCACCTGTAGGTGCTTCATGTGATTCCCTTCAACTCCCTTCTGCGATTCTGGAGCGGTCAGCTACGGCCTAGCGGATAGTATACCCAAATAGGTTGGATGGCAGCTGGAAGCCGGCCAACTGGATCTTTTCGCTGAACTTGGGCCGTACGCCGGTGGGGGTGAGTTGCCCCAGCAGGCGCCCGTCACGCATACCGGCGTCCTTGAAGAGGAAGAGATCCTGCAGCAGGACGGTATCGCCTTCCATACCGCACAGTTCGGCGACCTGGACGATACGCCGCGAGCCGTCGCGCATGCGCTGTACGTGGACGACCAGGTCCAGGGCGGAGGCAATCTGCTCGCGGATGGCCCGTAACGGCAGCTCCATGCCGGCCATGAGCACCATCGTCTCGAGGCGGCGCAGGGTGTCGCGTGCGCCGTTCGAGTGGGCCGTCGTCAGCGAGCCGTCGTGGCCAGTGTTCATGGCCTGCAGCATGTCCAGCGCTTCGCCACCGCGCACCTCGCCGACGACAATGCGGTCCGGGCGCATACGCAGGGCGTTGATGACGAGCTGGCGAATGCTGATCTGGCCCTTCCCCTCCAGGTTGGGTGGTCGCGCCTCGAGCGTTACGACGTGTTCCTGCTGCAACTGCAACTCGGCTGCATCCTCGATGGTCACGATGCGCTCATCGGCGGGGATGAACGAGGAAAAGACGCCCAGGAGAGTCGTCTTGCCTGCGCCGGTCCCCCCCGAGACGACGATGTTCAGGCGACTCCTGACACAGGATTTCATGAACTCCATAAACTCGGCCGAGCAGGCTCCAAGCTTGACGAGGTCGTCTGCGCCGAGGGGCACGCGGGCGAACTTGCGGATGGTGAGTACCGGCCCCACCAGGGATAGTGGGGGGATGATGGCGTTCACGCGCGAACCATCCGGTAGACGGGCATCGACCATCGGCGATGCCTCGTCAATACGACGGCCCAGCGGGGCGACAATGCGCTCGATGATGCGCATGAGGTGGGCCGTGTCATCGAAGCGGAGTGGGCTGCGCTCGATCTTGCCCTTGCGCTCGACGTATATCCGGTCCGGCCCGTTCACCATGATCTCGCTGACCGTATCATCGTGGAGGAGCGCATCGATCGGCCCGTAGCCCAGGATTTCCGACACGACGCGTTCGAACAACTGCTCGCGCTCGCTGCGCCCCAGGACCATGCCGACTTCGCGGATGATGTCGCCGTAGACGTCGGCGATGCGGCGACGAATCGATGCCTGGTCGGTAATATCGCCCTGGGTACGCAGGTCAGCGACCACCCGGTCCCGGACCCGCGTGACCAACTGGCGCTGTGCGTCCTCGCGTGTGGTCACGTTGCTGCCGGTTGGCCGCGTTTCCACTCGATCTGTTTGGCTGTTGCGCGTGGGCCTCATTAGCATGATTCTTGTCCCTCTGAGTGTGGTGTCGTCTCTGGCTGAGGCTCGTTCCGAATGCTGCGCCGCATGGGGCAAAGCGCACCAATCGTAATCTTTGCGGTGCGCTACCGGTCGCTCAGTAATGCAACCAGAATCAGGAGCAGATAGAGCACTCCGTTGGCTACAAGCAGTACCCGGATAGCCGGCACCTGTAGCAAATCTCGCAGGCGCGACAAGTCCAGGCGGAATCCGGCCTGAGGCCGTGTCCAGTTCTCCTCTGCGGAGAGGCGTAGTTGCAGCGTTTGGCGGACTCTGGCGATCTCGGCGGAACCCGGATGCCTTCGCTCGAACGCCTGCAGGGCGGCTGCGGCCTCCGACCAGCGGCCCTGCTGCATCAGGGCCTGGATTTCGTCGAGCCTGGGATCCCGTTCCGCACGCGCCGCCCGCGGAAGCTTTTGCACATTGCTACCACGCAAGGGGGCCTCGCTTGCTCTGTCATTTCGCACCGTGTCCACTATGGGCTCTAGATCGCGCCGAACGCTTCTATGATGGAGGGGACGGCCGGCCCGATCACAACAGCGAACGTGGCTGGCATGATGAAGAACACCATCGGGATGAGCATCTTGAGAGGCGCTCCCCGGGCCGCCTCTTGCGCCTTCTGGCGCCGGCGTATTCGCATCTGGTTGGACTGGGTATGAAGCGTATCGGAAATGCTAAAGCCCAGTTGCTCTGCCTGCAGCAACACAGCTACCAGCGCGGACAACTCGGCGACGCCGGTACGGTACACCAAACTACGCATGGCTTCGCGCCAAGTCGCACCGAGGCCGATCTCTACCACCACCCGCCGGAACTCGTAGGCCAGGGCATTATTCCAACTGTCGCCTATACGTTTAAATGCGCTCTCGATTCCCAGGCCCGCATCAACGCAGACGGTGAGCATATCGAGGGCATCTGCCAGGGCCAGACCGATCTCTTTCTGGCGTGCCTTCATTTTCCGGCGTAGCCAGTAGACAGGCAACTCCGAGAACAAGATGGCCCCTGCCAGTCCGGCGAGCAGTGAGCGAGCGACCGAGCCGGAGGCGATCGCCAGAATCAGGCACAGTATGGCCGTGCCCAATACTGCGACCAATACCCGCAGCCCCAAAAAGTCGAGCGGCTCGAGGCCCATGGGCGAACCGGCCATCAGCAGTTGCTGGCGCAGCTTTTCCATGTTCCGCCCTGGCGATGCACCGCCCAGGCGCCGCAGGAACCCCCGCAGGGCTGGGCGGATCACGCGTTGGGCGAAAGGCAGCTCTAGCTCCAGCGTGGAAGCCAGGAGGTGTTGAGAGACGGCGTTCTGTAGTCGCTGGCTTGAGAGTTGCTCGACGCGCTGAACGTCGAACCAGACATAGAATGCGCCTACGGCGAGTGCCGCCATCCCCGCGGCGAGAACGGCTATCGCTATCACCTGTCTACTCCCATTCGTCTAGACCTCGATGCGTGTCATGCGCTGAGTGATAAGGAAGCCGATCAACTCGGAAGTGAGGGCGCCCGCTGGGATGATGCGCACCCAACCGGGCTCGAACATGCGCATCATCCATTCTGGGTTGATTAGCGAAAGCCCGATGCCCAGCACGATGGGCAGGCCGACAAGCATGTAGCTGGTCAGGCGCTGCTGCGTCGTGAGGACGCGAATCTCGCCCTGCAGTTGGATGCGCTCCCGAATGGTCTCGGCTATCTTTTCCAGCACGAGTGAGAGGTTGCCGCCTACCTCGTGACTGACGTTGACCGCCGTCACTACCAGTTGCAGGTCATCGTTCTCCATGCGCTTGACCAGGTTGTTCAGCGCTTCTGCCTGAGACAGGCCAAAACCGATCTCTCGCAGAACGCGCATGAACTCTTCCGAAGCCGGTGGGGGCAGTTCCCTGCTTACCATATCTAGGGCAGTGGGAAGGGCATGACCACCCTTGAGTGACCCGACGACCAAGGCCAGGACATCAGTGAGTTGGTCATGGAAGGCTTTGATCCGTTTGCCCCTCTTGCGCTGTACCAGGAAAAAGGGAATTGCCAGCCCGACGATAACGCCTGCAAACAAGGAGAGTACATAGCCCGTCATCAAGTATCCAACCGCGCCGCATGCGATCCCCGCCGATATCTCGATGATGACAAACTCGGGCACGGTCGTGTGGACGTTCGCTTGAGCTAGTAGAAGCGCCAGGCGCTGGGCCGTTCCCTGTCCGCTGAAGAGGCGATCCATGAGGCCGAGTATGGCAGCGAACCCGCCACTTCGCTTGCGTTCCGTCTCGGCGCGCTCTTCCTCGGAGCGCGTATACATCGACACACGGGCTGTCATGTCATCGGAGCGTTCAACGACCGTGTACACGCCGAGGAAGAAGAACACGATGGCCAACATGCTGATGAGCGCGGTGATGAGTGCGGTGCCCAACACTATCCTCCCGTCTTGTGGTTGCAACGGGCGTAGAGAGCGCAGCCGGAAGGTTCGCTACTGCTGCTGGATGACGGTGACAAGGCTTTTTGCCAGACCGACCAGGTGACGGCTGACCCCACTGTGCTTGTGGCTCTCAACCACGGGCACGCCCCGATTGATGCTATAGGTGACCAGTTTGACGTCATCGGGTATGGCCTCCTGCGCAGCGGCGCCGAGAGCGTTTTCGATGTCGCGCCGGCCAAGGCCTCCGCGCAAGGGCGAGCGGTTCAGAACCAGAAGGATGCGCTCCCGCGGCAAGCCCGCCTGCCGCGATTGTTCCACGAACACCCTGGCCCCGCGGAGTGAAGTGATCTCGGGGGTGATCACCAAGAGCACGCGGTCAGCGACGCTCATTACGGCTGTGGTCTCGTCGTCGAGCAGCGCGCCTGCATCAACAAGGATTATGTCTCGCATGCGGCGAAGGGCGAGAAGTACCTTGCGTATTCCCTCTGCGCTGATTGTAGTATCAATGTCCTGGAGAAGAAGCGCCTCGATGCCGGAGACATGATGTGTTAGCAGTGCCTCAAAGTCGGGGCGCTCCAACTCGTCAAGCCTAGGCAGGAGGTGGCCGACATTGGCACCGGACTGCAGATTGAGCATGATATCGAGGGTGCCGGTTGGCAATGCTGCGTCCACAACCGCAACGCTGCGGCGAGCTTCCCGGCGAAGAGCAACGGCCAGATTGGTCGTCACCATGCTCGCGCCCACGCCGCCCTTGCTGCCCACGACGGCGATGACAAAGCCCGCCTTGTCCTTACGCAGGTCAAGGGCTGCCCCTAACCGTGCGATGAGGTCCTGGGCATCAGCCGGCTTGACCAAATAGTCCGTAGCGCCGGCCTTGAGACAGGCGACGCGCTCGCTGACGCCTGTGCTGGAACTCAGGATGATGATGGGAGTATCGGCAGTGCCGCTCTGCTGGCGCAACTGGCGGGTCACTTCGATCCCGCTCATGTCGGAGAGATGGAGTTCCAGGATGATGGCGTCGGGTGCCTCAAGCCGCGCCTTGGATAAGGCATCGGCTGCCGTTCTCCCGCTGACGACCTCCCATCCCTGAGCACGCAGGACGCTGCGGAGCATGGCCACAGCACTGGGATCGCGGTCGACGACCAGGATCCGGGTTCGGTAGCCGGGCGTCTCGGAGCCCTTGACCAGGCGCACGTGAGGGGTACCTGGCGGTGTTGTTTCTGCGCTCATTCTTCTTCCTTCACTTGCCATCGAATATTGAGGCGCTGCAAGAGATACTCACCGTCGATCGGTACGACCTCGTACTGACCCTGGGCTGCCGGGCTCCGGAGAGCCAGGTCCATGGCTGCACCTGAGTCCTGGAAGTACTTGAGCAGCAGGGCATCCTGAGGGGGGACCGCCAGGAGGATGGCTCGCGGCGCCCCTTGGCCGCCCGATGGCGGCGCGCTGGCACTGCCCTCGGGTTGCGCCCCTTCACCGTACACCACGGCAGCCACGACCTGATCCTGCAGTAGCGTGAACGTGTTCATGCCCGTCCAAATGTCGGGCTTGGCTTTTTCGAAATCAAAGGTGTACAGGATATCGATGTGGTCGCCCGGCCTGATGATGCCGGTGCTGGACAGCAAATCGAACGTGGGGATGGCGACGAGGATTCTGCTGGGGTCCATGACAAAGGCAGCGCGGGGCCCTACATAGTCCGGCTCTATCAGCCGTCTCTGCAGGACTATCTCGCCCCTGGCGATGTCGGCCGTGGTCAACATGCCGACAATGGAGATGGGGTCAGCGTAGGAACCTTCAGGCACCATCTCGGGCGGCACGTCTCGCACTTCCAGGTCGTCCGGCCCAATGACCGTATGTAATGGAATATCGCGGGCCGCGACGACGGCCGGAATGTGTGCGGGTTCCTCGCTCTCCTCCGGCGGCTGTGACATGCGAAGGACAGTGACAAAGACCAGGGCGCCGGCCATGAAGGATAGGAGAAGACCTGCAGCAAACCAGATACAGCCTCTTCGACGGTTCAATGTAGCCCTCTTCTCTCCGGGAACGATGTCGCGGACTGGCAGAGAATGCCAACACGGCGAGAGCCGAGGCCAGATACTTGACCCCTGGCACTGCATATGTCGTGTCTGGCAGGTAGCATCCTGCGTCTGCATGGGTTTGATGGACGCAAGAGGCAACAGGGCTGTCACTTCTTGCGCCGGAAAAGAGGGGTTCCGGTCTTGCCTTACCCCTGCCTACTAGAGGGGGTAGAGGGCACGCTGGATACATCGCGCTGTTGCTGGAATCTGCTTTGGCTCGTGTATCTCGAGCTGTTGGCATCGATTATCTGCGCTGGATACATCGCGCTGTTGCTGGAATCTGCTTTGGCGGCAGCGACAACTGCGTTCTAGCGCGAGCGAGATCGGGCAATCAGCAAGGCGCCAAGGGCTATGGACATCAGCTTGGTCTCGTGCGGGTCGGAGCGTGAGGAGACGATCAGCGGGGATTGGCCGCCTACGACTACGCCTGCCATCTGCCCGCCAGCAAAGTAGGTGATGGCCTTGGCCAGCATGTTGCCCGCTTCTACATCGGGCGCTATGAGGATTTCGGCTTGGCCGGCGACGGGCGAGTTGATCCCTTTGATGGATGAGGACTCGGCTGAGATAGCATTGTCGAGGGCCAGAGGGCCGTCGACAATGCCGCCTTTGATCTGCCCGCGGTCGGCCATCTTGGCCAAGTTGGCGGCATCCATCGTTGTGGGTATCTTGGGATTCACCATCTCGGTGGCGGCCAGGACGGCGACCTTGGGCTTCTCTATGCCGAGGGCGTGAGCTACCTCGATGGCGTTCTGTACGATCTCAACCTTCTGGGTGATGTCGGGGGCGACTACAACCCCCGCATCAGTGACGAGCACCAGCCGGTCAAAGCCGGGGATCTCAAAGACCCCTACATGGCTGAACAGGCGACCGGTGCGCAGGCCGGTCGCCTTGTTCAAGGCGGCACGCAGGAAATCGCCCGTATCAATCTGCCCCTTCATGGCGACGTCCGCCTGCCCCAGGCGTACCAGTTCCATGACCCTGGCTGCTGCCTGCTTTGTATTGGGCTCGTCGATCACCTTCGCCTCGCCGAGGTCGATGCCGGCGCATTCGGCTAGCGAGTGTATCTTGGTGGCGTCGCCCACCAGGATGCAGTCGGCGATCTGCTCTGCCCTGGCGGCCTGGGCTGCCTGCAGCACCTCCTTTTCGTGGGCTGCGGCTACGGCTACGGTGATGTAGCCCGCCTCGCGCGCGGCCTGAAGCATCTTGGGGAATGATGTGATCTTTAGCAAAGTTATCTCCTCGGCAACCCGTTCCGGACTCCTCTACTTGCCCCGTCGGGCTTGCCGGGACCTGTGCGCAGATCTGCCGGATCCCGATGCCCCAGTGCGGGTCTCTTTGCGCAGGCAGCAGTTCTTGTACTTGCGGCCGCTACCGCATGGACAAGGCTCGTTGCGCCCGACACGCTCCGTTGAGCGCTGCGGCTCGGAGGCCTCTGAGGGCGCATTCGTGCGCATCTCGCGCCGTGGAAGAGGCGTGGTCCGCACTAGTTGCGCTCTGTAGACCCCCTGAGCGACGTCGCGGCGGATAGTGTCGGTCAACTCGGCAAACATCTCGTGGGCCTCGCGCTTGTACTCGATCAGCGGATTCCGCTGGCCGTAGGCACGGAGGCCGATGCCTTCGCGCAGGGCATCCAGTGCGGTCAGGTGGTGCACCCAGAGGTTGTCGACCGTGTGCAGCATGATCAGGTGCTCGAGCTGGCGCATCGTCTCCGGTCCCAACTGAGCCTCTCGCGCGTCATAGGCCAGTGCGGCGGCGCTATGCAGGGCGTCTGCGAGTTCTTCCTGCGAGAGCTGGCTCCATGCCTCCGGATTCTGAGTCGGCTCCAGTGGGAAGAAGGTGCGCACGGCAGCGTAGAGTCCGTTCAGATCCCAATCGTCGCGGTGCTCGGCGCCGGCGTAGAGCTGCACCAGGCCGTCAACTTGCTCGCGGATCATTTCTGCGATGATCGGCCGCAGGTTCTCTTCCTGCAGAATGAGGCGCCGCTGCTCGTAGATCAGCTCGCGCTGTTGGTTGACGACATCGTCATACTCGAGAACGTGCTTACGCAGGTCAAAGTTGTAGCCCTCCACCTTGACTTGCGAATTCTCGATGGCCCGCGTGACCAGCTTGTGTTCGATGGGCACGTTCTCTTCCACGCCCAGCCGGTCCATGATGCCGGCAATCGACTGCCCGCCAAAGCGGCGCATAAGGTCATCTTCGAGTGAGACAAAGAAACGCGATGAGCCGGGGTCGCCCTGGCGCCCGGAGCGGCCACGGAGCTGGTTGTCGATGCGCCGCGCCTCGTGCCTCTCCGTGCCGATCACATGCAAGCCGCCCAAAGACACGACCCGCTCATGGTCGCGCTCGTACGTCTCCCTGGCCTCGGCCAGCGCGGCTTCCCAGACCTCAGGCTCCACAGCGGTGAGGTCAACCCCCTGGCGGCGGAGTTGCTCGCGTGCCAGGCCTTCTGGGTTACCGCCCAGAAGGATGTCTACGCCGCGGCCGGCCATGTTGGTGGCGATGGTCACCGCACCCGGCCGCCCTGCCTGGGCCACAATCCCAGCCTCACGCTCATGCTGCTTGGCGTTCAGCACCTGATGGGGGATGCCCCGTCGCCTCAATAGCTCGGAAAGGATCTCGGACTTTTCGATGGACGTCGAGCCGACGAGGACGGGCTGCCCCTGCTCGTGCCGCTCGGCAATCTCGTCGATCACGGCCGCGAACTTGGCTCGCTCCGTCTTGTAGACCAGGTCGGGATAGTCAACACGGATCATCGGCCGGTGCGTGGGGATGACGACGACGTCGAGGTCATAGATCTTGCTGAACTCTTCGGCCTCGGTGGCAGCAGTGCCGGTCATGCCCGCCAGCTTGCGGTACATGCGGAAATAGTTCTGGAAGGTGATCGTCGCCAGGGTAAGGCTCTCGCGCTGGACGGGCACGCGCTCCTTGGCCTCGATGGCCTGGTGCAGCCCTTCGGAGTAGCGCCGGCCATGCATCAGCCGGCCTGTGAACTCGTCGACAATGATGACCTGGCCATCCTGCACGATATAATCCCGGTCGAGCCGGAAGAGCACTTTGGCCCTGAGCGCATTGTCCAGGTAGGAGGTCAGTTCATAGTGTCCAGGTGCATAGATGTTGTCGATCCCCAGAGCGTGCTCGATCTTTTCCACACCCTCGTCGGTTAGGGACACAGAGCGCATCTTTTCGTCGGTCACATAGTCGACGTCGGGCTGGAGGTTTTCTACCAGGCGTGCAAATCGCTGATACTCGGAGGCTGACTCCTCGGCTGGGCCGGAGATGATCAGCGGTGTTCGTGCCTCATCGATCAGAATGTTGTCGACCTCGTCTACGATAGCATAGTAGAGCTCGCGCTGCACACGCTGGTTCCATTCCCAGGCCATATTGTCGCGCAGATAGTCAAAGCCGAACTCGTTGTTGGTGCCGTAAGTGATGTCGGCCGCATAGGCTTCGGCGCGCGGCACAGGTCGCAGGTGCTGGTAGCGATCATCAGCCGCCTGATAGTCCGGATCGTAGACGAACGAGCCTCGATTCGGGTCGGCCGCAGCCGACTGGATGACGGCCACGCTCAGCCCGAGGTAGTGGTATATCGGGCCCATCCACTGCACGCCGACCTTGGACAGATAGTCGTTAGGCGTGACGAGGTGAGCACCGTGCCCGGCAAGGGCGTTCAGATACAGCGGCAAGGTGGCAACGAGGGTCTTGCCCTCGCCGGTCTTCATTTCAGCGATCTTGCCCTGATGAAGCACCATGCCGCCGATGAGTTGCTGGTCAAAGTGACGCATTCCGAGCGTGCGTACGGCCGCTTCACGAACTGCCGCAAAGGCCTCAGGCAGGATCTCGGAGAGAATGCCCTCCTCCTGCTCCGTCAGCCTGGTTTCCAGTTCGTGCAGTTCCAGATCCAGCCGGTTGCGCTCGCTAACATCGAGGGAACGCAGGCGCTCCTCGCGCAGGGCTGCCAGGCGCTGACGCATCTCGCTCGTCGCATCCGCCAGCGTAGCCCGGAATGAAGCCGTCAGTTCACGCAGTTCCTCAGCCGAGCGCTCTCGCATCTGCGGCTCGAGGGCGTTGATCTGCTCCACAGTCGGCTGCAGCCGTCGCATCTCTTTGGCGTTTGGGTCTCCAACGAGCTTGGTCAGCAGGGTTCTTAGCATCTACTTTCTCCACCTATCAGTCTGGCAAGGGCCTACTGTCGACATTATAGCACACCCGCCAACCTGCGCCAACACCAAACAGGATAAAATTACTCCGCTTTCGGCTTAGGAAGGCCAGTATATCGGTTCGCTCTACTACTCACCTTGAATCATGCACCTCCCGGCCACAAGCATCCTACGATGCTCGTTCGGGCCGTTGCGCTGCCGCGCAAGCGCCGGCGCAACCAATCCCGACATTGGGGATTATACTACGTTCCCCAGCAAAGGGCCACCATCCCGCGTGGACAGCGCGAGGGCGCATTGCCCGAAAACTAGAAGAGGCGGTTCCCGCATCTTTGCAGGAACCGCCTCGCTTGAGACCGGTGAGATGCCTTAGGCCAGAAGGGCCAGTATGGCACCACCTGCCATAACTGAAGCCAACTGGCCGGCGGTGTTGGACCCCATGGCGTGCATGAGCAAAAAGTTGGAGATGTCCTCGTCTTGCCCGACTTTTTGCACAACGCGGGCAGACATCGGGAACGCGGAGATGCCCGAGGCACCGATGAGCGGGTTGATGCGCCGCCCTGAGAGCACGCACATCACCTTGCCCAGCAGCACGCCGGCTGCAGTGTCGAGGGAGAAGGCGACGACGCCCATGACGATAATCAGTATAGTCTGCCACTGCAAAAAGTCGGCGCCGACCATGGTCGAGCCGATGGCCAGGCCCAGGAAGATGGTCGTGACATTGGCCAACTCGTTCTGAGCAGCCTGGCTCAGGCGCGGTACGACGCCGCTCTCACGCATAAAGTTGCCGAACATGAGCATGCCGATCAGCGGCGTGGCCTTGGGGGCCAGGATGCCCGTGACCAGGGTGGTGACGATGGGGAAGAGGATGCGCACCGTCCGGCTCACCGGCTTGGTGACGTAAGGCATCTTGATACGACGCTCTTCCTTTGTGGTCAGCAGGCGCATGACCGGCGGCTGGATGACCGGCACGAGCGACATGTACGAGTAAGCAGCCACAGCGATGGGACCCAGCAACTTGGGCGCCAGGGTGGCGGCTACGTAGATAGAAGTCGGTCCATCGGCTGAGCCGATCATGCCGATGGATGCGGCCTCGCGGAGGGAAAAGCCCATGAGCGTGCAGATCATCATGGTGCCGAAAATGCCGAATTGGGCGGCGGCACCGAGGAGCACCATCAACGGGTTCTGGAGCAGTGGCCCAAAGTCGGTCATGGCGCCGATGCCGATAAAGATCAGGCAGGGAAAGAGCTCGTTGCGTATGCCTACATCGTAGAACAGCCGTAGCAGGCCCGCGGGCTCTTCGCCGCTGGCCGGGGCGAGCATGCCGGTGACCGGGATATTGGCAAGGATGCAGCCGATGCCCATCGGCACAAGTAGGATGGGTTCGCAATCGTGGACGATGGCAAGATAGAGCATGATGCCACCAACTACCATCATGACCACGCTTGGGATGGTCAGCGCCTGGAAGCCGACCAGGATACGACTAAGATCTGTGAGTTCCATTGGTCAGCTCCCAACTATTCGATCACAACAAGCAGGTCGCCGAATACCACGTTCTCGCCGACCTGCGCTCGCACTTGGCGTACTCTGCCGCTCACCGGCGCCGCGACAGTCATCTCCATCTTCATGGCTTCCAGCGTGCAGAGGGTTTGCTTCTCTTGCACCTGGTCGCCCTCCTGCACCAGCACAGAGAGGATCTTGCCGGGCATCGGGGCGGTAACCTGCTCACCCTTGCCGCCTGATGCAGGCGCTGCAGCGGGCTTTTTCGGCGCCGCGGGCTGAGGAGCCGGGGCGGCGGCAGGCTGTGGCTGCGCAGCCGGTGCCTGGGGCGCAGGCTTGGCCGTCTGCACCGTATACGCTCGTCCGTTGACGCGCACCTCGATTGGCGTGCCATTGGTCGCGCCCAGATCGTCCACCTCGACGGTGTAGAGCGTGCCGTTTACGGTTACTTCAATTCGTTCTGTCATGGATCCCAACCTACCTATCACTTCACGACAGGCGCCCGAGAGCTTGCCAGGCGCCTGTACCGGGTGCAAACGTCACGACCGTCGTCTTGGGCGCAGGGAAAGTCTCTTTGCGCTGCTGCAGAACGGCCAGGGCTACGGCGATCGCCGCAGCGATCTCTTCCTCGTCATCCTGTGCGGTTGCTTCGACCTCCGGAAGCGGCCGAACCGGCTGGGCCAGCGGCCCTGCTGTCGTTGCCGGCTTGTCGCGGAAAACTCGCTGCAGTCCGGCGATGATCAGCATGAGCCCGCCGAGGGTTACAAAGACCATCGCCATGCCAGCAACCGTGACCAGCACACTCTGACCCAGATCACTCTGTAGAAAACCTGCCACCTTGCCTAATCCTTTCCGATGCGAGAGGCCAACTTCCACAGGGAGACGGCCGGTCGTGCACCATGGCTACCGGGCTGCCCGCCAGCCATCGCGGCTGATGTTGGCGTTGCCGGCTCCTCGCTCTCCCGGGCGAAACCCTTGGCCCGGCGCTCAAAGAACTCGCGTGCCACCTGCGGGAAGAGGGCGTAAGCGATCACGTCCTCCTCACTCTGCGCCAGATCGCCGATTTCGGCCTTGGCCTTCTCGTAGCCGGGCTCCAGCATGTCCGCGGGCCGGCACTGGATCGGCTCTTCGTCGCCGATGGCGAGCTTTTGCAGTTCGGGGTTGATCTTGCCTGGCGGCCGGCCATACAGGCCGCGGATATAGTTCTTGACCTCTTGGGGCACGACCTTGTAGCGTTCGCCCATGAGAACGTTGAGGGTTGCCTGGGTTCCAACGATTTGGCTGGTTGGCGTCACGAGAGGCGGGTAGCCGAGATCGGCCCGCACATGGGGCATCTCGGCGAGTACGTCCTGATAGCGGTCCTCGGCCTTTTGTTGGCGCAACTGCGAGACCAGGTTCGAGAGCATGCCACCCGGGATCTGGTAGCGCAGCACGTTGACGTCGACGCCGTGTAGGCCGCTCTCAAACTTGCCGTACTTGTCCCGTACCTCAGCAAAGTAGGCCGAGATTTCGGAGAGCAGCTCCAGGTCCAGCCCGGTTGCTCGATCGGTTCCCTCCATCATGTAGACGAAGGGCTCTGTGGGAGGCTGTGAGGTGCTCAGGGCCATGGAGGAGATGGCCGTATCGATGATGTCGGCGCCGGCCTCGATGGCTTTGAGATAGGTCGCCGTGCCCATACCGCTGGTGTAGTGTGTGTGCACGTGCACGGGCAGGCCCACCTCGGCCTTGAGCCGCTTGACCAGCTCGTAGGCCGGATAGGGAGCCAAGAGCCCGGCCATGTCTTTGATGCAGATAGAGTCGGCACCCAGGTCGGCAAGTTCCTTGGCCAACTCGACAAAGGCGTCGAGGCTGTGCACGGGGCTGACCGTATACGAGATGGCCGCCTGGACGTGCCCACCCTCACGCTTGACGACTTCCATGGCATAGGCCATGTTGCGAGTATCGTTCAGGGCATCAAAGATGCGAAAGATGTCCACACCGTTTCGCTTGGCGAGGACGATAAAGCGCTCGACGATGTCGTCCGGGTAGTGCCGGTAACCGAGGATGTTCTGGCCGCGCAGCAGCATCTGGATGGGCGTATGGCGTAGGTGCTTGTGCAGAACGCGCAAGCGCTCCCAGGGATCCTCGTCGAGGAAGCGCATGCAGGAGTCAAAAGTAGCGCCACCCCACGCCTCCAATGAAAAGTAACCCACGCGATCCAGCTTGTCGGCAATCGGCACCATGTGCTCAGTACGCATGCGCGTCGCCAGAAGCGATTGATGGGCATCGCGCAAGCAGGTATCGGTTATCTTGAGAGGTTGTCCGCTCATGAACTATTTCCCTCAGGTCAGTTGCATATTCCTACCACGTAATGCGACTGCGCAACCCTTCTCATAGCTGTGCCTGCTGCTCCAGGTGGCACTAGGCATTACGCAGCACATAGTACGCACTACAACGGCATGTTCCCATGCTTCTTGTGCGGGTTACTGTCGCGCTTGTTCTGCAGCATCTCTAGCGCGCTGATGAGCTTGGGGCGCGTCTCATGCGGCTCGATTACGTCATCGATAAAGCCCCGCGACGCCGCCACGAAGGGGTTGGCGAACTGTTCGCGATACTCGGCTACCAGCCGGGCGCGCGTCGTCGCCGGGTCTGCGGCTGACTCGATCTGCTTGCGGAAGATGATATTCACCGCACCCTCGGGGCCCATCACCGCAATCTCGGCGTTCGGCCAGGCCAGGTTCGCGTCGCCACGGATGTGCTTCGAGTTCATCACACAGTAGGCGCCGCCATAGGACTTGCGAGTGATGACGGTTAGCTTGGGCACGGTGGCCTCGCAGTAGGCGAACAGCAGTTGCGCGCCATGCCGGATGATACCCCCATGCTCCTGGGCAGTGCCGGGCATAAAGCCGGGTACATCCTCAAAAGTGACCAGGGGGATGTTGAAGCAATCGCAAAAGCGCACAAAGCGCGCGCCCTTGACCGAGGCATTGATGTCCAGAACGCCCGCCAGCATCGCCGGCTGGTTGGCGACAACGCCGACGACGCGGCCATTGAGCCGAGCAAAGCCAACGATGATGTTCTGGGCATAGTGGGCATGCACTTCAAAGAACGAGCCTTCGTCGACGACACGCCGGATAACCTCGTGAGCGTCGTAGGGCTGGTTGGGCTCTTTGGGGACGAGCGTGTCCAGGTCCGCCGCCATGCGGCCTGCAGAGTCTGTGGGCGCTTTGTAGGGCGGGTCTTCCAGGTTGTTGGCCGGCAGGTAGCTGAAGAGCTTGCGGATGTTGGCCAGACAAGTTTCTTCGTTGGGCTCAGCAAAATGGGCTACGCCGCTGACCGTAGCGTGAGTCA
Organism: Anaerolineae bacterium; assembly: GCA_034428955.1. Lineage (GTDB taxonomy): Bacteria > Chloroflexota > Anaerolineae > SpSt-313 > SpSt-313 > DAOUGZ01. The sequence continues at coordinate 34,696 of DAOUGZ010000244.1, forward strand.
TAGCGCCACCCAGTTCCTCGAAGGTGACCTCCTCGCCGGTCACGGCGCGGATAACGTCTGGCCCTGTGATGAACATATGGCTGGTGTCTTGGACCATAAAGACAAAGTCGGTCAGGGCTGGGGAGTATACTGCCCCGCCGGCACACGGCCCCATAATGGCCGACACCTGAGGGACGACACCGGAAGCGAGAGTATTGCGCAGAAAGATGTCCGCATAGCCGCCGAGGGCATCGACACCTTCCTGAATGCGAGCCCCGCCCGAATCGTTGATGCCGATGATCGGCGCCCCATTCTTCAGTGCCAGGTCCTGGAGCTTGACGATTTTGGCGGCGTGGGCTGCACCCAGGGAGCCCCCCATGATGGTAAAGTCCTGGGCATAGACGTAGACCAGTCGTCCGTCGATAGCTCCATAGCCGGTTACTACACCGTCGCCCAGGGGATGGCTCTTGTCGGCACCGAAGGCTGTCGCCCGGTGCGAGACCAGGGCATCCAACTCTTGGAACGAGCCTGGATCCAGCAAGAGTTCCAGGCGTTCGCGAGCGGTGTGCTTGCCCGCTTGGTGCTGCCGGGCGACGCGGTCCTCGCCGCCACCGGCTGCCGCTTCCTCCTTCATGCGGCGCAGTTGTGCGATCTTGGGATCAATGCTCATGATGCTCCTCGAGTCTGACAGGATGACCGTTACATGTTATTGGTCCAGCCCGCCACAGTCCTGTGCTTCATCAGCGGCTTCGCCCTGGGGCTCCGGTTCCCAAAGCTCCAGCTCGATGCCGGCCTCAGCCAGAAAGCTGCGAGCCAGCTCATCAGGATAAGACTGCGCACAGATCACGCGCTCGATTCCGGCGTTGATGATCATCTTGGCGCAGGTCACGCAGGGTTGCAGGGTGACGTATAGTGTGCCCTCTCGGACGGACACGCCATGGAGCGCTGCCTGTAGAAAGGCGTTCTGCTCAGCGTGGAGCGCCCGGCAGATCTCTTGCCGTTGGCCGGAGGGGATGCCGAGTCTCTGCCGCAGGCAGCCCGTCTCTTCGCAGTGCGGCAGGCCACGCGGTGCGCCGTTGTAGCCCGTAGCCAGGATGCGCTTGTCCAGCACGATCACCGCCCCAACCTGCCGCCGAAGACAGGTTGAGCGGGTGGCCACGCGATGGGCGATGTCCATGAAATAGTCATCCCAGGATGGGCGATGTGGCATCTCCTCAGACCTCCAACCCCATGGGGCGCAACACGTGCTCAACGTACGCCTCAGCCGTGACCGGCATCACCTCGCGCCAGAGTCTGAGCGCCGCCAGTGCATACTGGCGATGCTCCCACTGGGCGCCCTTGTCCAACCGCTTGGTCAGCCAGTTCATCAGCGACCAAGCGTTGACTGTCCAGATGAACTGCGTGTAGATGCCTGTCCCCAGTACTGCACGGGCTCGCTCCCTACGCCAACCGGCAGCAACCAGCCGCTCGTAGAGATCGAACGATGCCTCCATGTGGGCACGGTAGGCATCTTGGTCGGCCACATCGGCCGGCACATAGTAATCGCGCTGGGCCAAGCAGTAGCGAAGGGACATCTCGTTGTAGCTGCCGATGCGATGGCGGAACCACTGACGCGCCACAAAGATCGGGCACTTGACGTACCAGCGAAAGACCGAGTGCTCAAAGATAGTGTTGACGCTGGGCTTTCGCCGTATCTCGCGGCGGATCAGGCGTTCGTCGGCCTCCGGGCTCTTGGCGATGGATTGATAGCAGATCCTCGCCGCACGGATGACCGCGACGTCGCCGCCCATCCACTCTTCGAGTTGGATGAACCCTTTGTCGAGGACGGGCAGACGCTCCAAGACAGCTCCTTTCTCAACAGAAGGCCAGACCCGGCGCCAATGAGAGGGCCCGAGGCGCTCCGTACACACAAAAGAACACAGGCAAAGCCTCAACGCTTCGCCTGCGTAGGCGAAAGACAGGCGTATGAAAGCAAAAAGCTACAAGACGGTGTAGTGCCCCGGCCTTCCGTGCTGGGCACCGATGTCGCAGACCCTCTCTGAGAGACTGCTACGCCGGCAGCAGTTCAGCACCCAGGCGCAGCGTGGCGGCCCCCAGAGCCTTGCCGCAACGGTGTAGGGTGTGCAAGAGGGTCACCAGAATGCGTGCACCGCTGGCGCCGGGGGGCTGCCTTTGCCTGGGACCGCGACGGCCACAATCCCCGGTGCGAACTCGCCGGGAGCAGTCGCCGCCACAGCCTTTGGGTGGCTTGCCAAGGCGTGTTCGTCCATCTTGAAGGCACCCAAATCGCCCCACGATGCCATTCTACCACAAACAGAAGGTGCTGACGAGTCATAGGACGAGAACGCAGGGGGGCTAGTCGGGGAAGCATGGGGATACCTCGGAGCGCGCCGCTCGCCAGCGGCGCAGGGCGGTTACAGTTCCTCCAACGCCGCCTTCAGCTTACAGTAGGTATCGGCCAGCAACTCGGGGACGACGCGCACATCGGCGAGCACGGGCATGAAATTGGTGTCGCCTTCCCAGCGAGGGACGATGTGTAGATGCACGTGCTCGGCGATGCCTGCCCCCGCGGCGTGCCCTAGGTTGGCCCCGATATTGAACGCTTCGGGAGTCATGGTGCGGCGCAGGGCGGCCAGGCAACGGTTGGCGAGCAGCATCATCTCTGTGAGGGTCTCGGGGGGCAGGTCCTCCGTGCTGGCTACGTGCGCGTAAGGAATGACCATCAGATGGCCCGCGTTGTAGGGATAGCGGTTGAGTATTACAAAAGCATGCTTACCGCGAAAGAGGATCAGGTTTTCAGCATCCCGGTCCTGTTCTACAACGAGACAAAAGATGCAGTCTTCATGGCGTTCTTCGCTGAGGTATTGCATCCGCCAGGGAGACCAAAGGCGTTTCATGGCTACCTGCTTTCACTGTGGCCTTGATTGGCGCGCACAGAAGAGGGCAGATGCTGTCCGGGCACTTCCTTTGGCGCAAGGACGAGCCCGGTACGCGTCGCGCGTGCGTTCGACCAGTTCAGGCCCAACGCTGCGACCACGTCTTCGGGCCGGGCCGCGCCGTGCGGGCCGTGCGCCAGCTCTAGCGCGAGGGCCGGCCGGCCCTCGACCTCTGTGACCTCGGCCCGTAGCACGCGCGGCCTCAGGTCGAAGCTGACTTGCTTTCCCTTCCGCACTCGCCTGAAGGGCAGGCTCTCGGCGGCCATCAGGCGCTGCACTCGCTCTGTCAGGTCGGCCGGAGGGGCATGGAAGGAAACGAGATAATTGGCGGCCTCGACCTGTGAGGGCAGAGGCGCTTCGGAAAGCGGCACTGGCTCGATGGCGCACAGACTGATCCCTGCAGGCAACTCGGCACGCAGGCGCCGGGCCAGGTCGATGAGGTCCATGGGGACGTCCAGAAAGACGTCCAGGAGCTCCTCTTGCCCGTCAAAACCGACCGGAAGCGGGGCGGCAACAGACAAGCGCGGGTGCGGGTTGAATCCCTTGCTGTAGGCCAGCGGCGCACCCAGCCGCCGCAGGGCTCGCATCCAGGCGCGGGTCAGGTCCAGATGCGAGGCGTACTTGGCGCTACCGCTCACGGCAAAGGTGATGCGCAGCCGTTGCTCCGGCGCGGCGCCGTCGGCGTTTGGGCTTATGGACATTCCCAGACCCCCTTCCCGATCTGCCGGCGTTGGGCGGCAAAGGCTTTGGTCACACCGCAGCGGTGGCATCCGTGCCGGCAGTCTGGGGTGGACTCTCCTTTCACCGCTCGCTCGTACTCGGCCTGCAAGAAGTCTTTCTCCACGCCGACGGAGATGTGCTCCCAGGGCAGCAGTTCGTCGAGACTGCGCTCGCGGGCGGCATATTGCTCGATAGTCAGCCCCGCGGCCGTGAATGCCTCCTGCCACACCTCGGGTCGAAAGTGCTCGGCCCAGGCATCAAAGACAGCTCCTCGTCGCCAGGCGCCTTCGATTACGGCAGCCAGCCGGCGGTCTCCCCGGCCGAGTGCGGCCTCCAGTTGGGTGGTCTTGGGTGCCGTCCAGTTGAACTGCAGCCCACGACCGCGCAGCCGGTCCCGCAGCGCGTGCTGCCTGCGATCGACCACGTCCAGGTCCACCAGTGGCATCCATTGGAATGGCGTATGGGGCTTGGGGACAAAGGTGGAGGTGCTCACGTGCACCTGTGCGCGGCCCCGCCGATAGCGGCGGCCAATATTCAGGACGTCGCGCGACAGGCGAGCGATCTCCAGCACGTCTTCGTCGGTCTCTGTGGGCAGCCCCAGCATGAAGTAGAGCTTGATTCGGTCCCACCCCTGGCTGTAAGCGGCTTCGGCGGTCTGCAAGAGATCTGCCTCGGTGACGTTCTTGTTGATCACCGCTCGCAGGCGCTCGCTTCCTGCTTCTGGGGCGAAGGTCAGGCCGCTCTTGCGGGTAGCCTGTACGCGCCTAGCCAGGTCGATGGAAAAGGCGTCGATGCGCAGCGAAGGCAAGGAGAACGAGATGTGCTGGGGGGCAAAGCGCTCGACCAAAGCATCGAGGAGCGGCTCGATCTCACTGTAATCGCTGGAAGAGAGCGATAGCAGCCCGACCTCGTCATAGCCGGTGTTGCGCAGCACCTCGCCCACGGCATCTACTACGTCCTCGGGCCGGCGCTCGCGCACGGGGCGGTAGATCATGCCTGCCTGGCAGAAGCGACATCCCTCCGTGCAGCCACGCTGGATTTCGATGGCGGCGCGGTCGTGCACGACGTCTAGGAACGGCACGACCGGTCGCGTCGTGGGCGGGGGCAGGCAGGCCACTATCCGCTTCAGCACCCGCTCCGGCACGTCAGGCGCTACCGGCGTCACGGCTTCGACTTTGCCCTCGGCGCTGTAAGCCACCTGGTAGAGGCTGGGCACGTAGACGCCCGGCACACCGGCCGCCCGCCGCAGGAGTTCGGCACGGGAAGCGCCGCGGCCCTGGCGCGCCACATTGAGCACGTCAAACAGCGCCTCTTCACCCTCGCCGATGACGAACAGGTCAAAGAAGGCAGCCAGCGGCTCCGGATTGTAAGTGGCCGACCCTCCGGCAATGACCAGCGGATGCCTCTCATCGCGGTCGGCACTGCGGAGCGGTATACCGGCCAAGTCGAGCATCTCCAGTACGTTGGTATAGTTGAGTTCGTACTGGAGGGTAAAGCCGATGACGTCGAAATCGGCCAGCGAGTGCCGGGTCTCCAGCGAGTAGAGAGGCAGACCTTCGGCTCGCAGAGCCGCCGCCATGTCCGGCCAAGGCGTATACACACGCTCTGCGAGCATGTCTTCGCGCCGGTTGACCAGGTCGTAGAGGATGGCCAGGCCCAGGTTGGGCATGCCGATCTCATAGATATCCGGGTAGGCCAGGGCAACCTTGACGCTTACAGTCTCCCAGTCCTTGACGACGGCATTCCATTCGCCGCCCGCATAGCGAGCAGGCTTTTCCACGGCCGGCAGAATGCGCTCGAGTTGCGCGCCGGGCACAATTGGCATAGTGAAACCTCTTGTCGGGTGGATAGCGGACAGTAGACAGCAGGCATAACACCCCACTGCCCGCTGTTCACTGCCCATCATCTACTGCACGTAGATCATTACTCGTCGCTGCCGCGACCCATCGAACTCGGCCAGGAAGATGCCCTGCCAAGTGCCCAACACGAGCCGCCCGCCCTGCACGATGAACGAATGGCTTGTGCCGACGAGGCTGGCCTTGATGTGGGCAGCCGCGTTGCCCTCCGCATGCTGGTAGGGCCCCTCCACAGAGACCAGCCGCTCCAGCGTGCTCACGATATCGGCGGCCACAGTCGGATCGGCATTCTCGTTGACAAGGAGCCCGGCTGTAGTGTGCGGCACGTAGACGATGCAGGTGCCTGCGGAGATGCCCGACTCGCGCACGGCCTGCTGCACACGGTCGGTGATCTCGATCAGCTCGGCTCGCCTTCGGGTACTGATCTGCAACGTCGTCAAGGGCATGGGCTACACCTCCCTGCATGGGTCCGGCTCAGGCTTGTTATTGTAGCCGTGAAGTGAGCCCCTGGCAAGCGCAAGCGGTTGGCGGGCAGTAGCTTTGGCGGCGGCTGCAAGCCGTGCTAGAATGGGATGGGAGTGCCCCCCCAACAAGCGTATGGAGTGCAAATGTGGCAGAGAACAAGCAATACGATATCGCGGTCATTGGCGGCGGACCTGGGGGCTATGTGGCCGCCATCCGCGCGGCGCAACTGGGCGCTCAAGTCGCGCTGATCGAGAAGGAGCGCTTGGGCGGGATGTGCCTGAACTGGGGCTGCATCCCGACCAAGGCGCTGGTGCATCAGTCCGAATTGTACTCCGAAGTGTGTCGCGCCGGCGAGTTCGGAATCGACGTGAGCGGGCCGGTCCAGGTCAACTTCCCGCGGATGATGGCCCGCAAGAATGAGGTCGTCGAGACCCTGGTGAGTGGGGTGGAGACCCTCGTCAGGGCGCACAAGGTCGATGTGTATCCGGGTACTGGCACTATCCTGCAGCCCGGGCGGGTTCGGGTGAGCCCGAGTGTCTATCATCCAGACACGCGGCCGCAGGAGGTCGAGGCGCGCAGTCTGATTATCGCCACCGGCTCGCTACCCAAGCCTGTGCCCATCCCCGGGCACGACTTGCCGGGGGTTGTGGATGCGCGTGGGCTCTTGGATTGCACAGAGCAGCCCAAGACACTGGTCGTGATCGGGGCCAGTGCGTCGGGGACCGAGTTCGCCTCGATCTTTGCTGCGCTGGGCACGCGGGTCATCCTGCTGGAGCGGGACGTCTTTCTCAGGGGTGCCGAGGAGCAATTGGCAAAGAGGTTCCGATCTTTGCTGGCTCGGCAGGGTGTCAGAATCGAGGTTGGGCTCGAAACCAGACAGATCGTGCAGACGGGCGTGGGGAGCTTGCGTGTGGAGTACGAACGTGGCGGCCGGCCGGCGGCGGTGGAAGGGGATCTGGTGCTGAATGCGACGGGCCATATGCCGTTCACGGGCGAGTTGGGCCTGGAGGCCATTGGGCTGGCCACGGAGCGCGGCGCGGTCACGGTTGACCAGTACATGCAGACCCGTGTACCGGGCATCTATGCCATCGGAGACGTAACGGCCGTCTATATGCTGGCTCATGTGGCTTCGCATCAGGCCATTGTTGCCGTGCACAATGCCCTGGGCCGGCGGGAGGCCATGGACTATCGCTCTGTGCCCAACTGTATCTACACATCGCCCGAGATCGCCGGCGTGGGGATGACCGAGCGCCAGGCCAAGGAAGAAGGGGTCGACTATGTCACAAGCCGCTTCCCATTCAACGTGAATGGCCGAGCGCTGGGCATGGGCGCTGCGGAGGGACAGGTGCGGATGATCTGCGCGCGCGAGGCCAACGGGCGTGGTGGGCGAGTCCTCGGCGTGCATATCATGGGGCCGCGCGCGTCGGACCTGATCGCTGAGGCGGCGCTGGCCATCCGCATGGGCGCAACGGCCGAGGATATCACCCACACCATCCATGCGCACCCGACGCTTCCGGAGGCGCTCATGGAGGCGGCCATGGACATGGGCGAGGGCGCTATCCATTACAAAAGGATCGGCGGGCGAGAGGCCTGAGCAGGGAGCCAACCATGAGAAAGCTGCGCTGGTACGACCTGATCACCCACAATATCTACTGGCTGGGGCTCAGCATGGGCTCGGGGAGCCTGACCCCACTCATTCTGCCATACGTGGTGCAGCAGTTCGTGGGGCCGGATTTCAAGAACACGGCCTACGGCCTGCAGCGGGCGGCCGGGCTCATCGTGGCCATCCTCGTGCAGCCGGCCGCCGGGCTGCTCAGCGATCGCTGTACTTCGCGCTGGGGGCGCCGACGGCCCTTTATCGCCCTCGGCGCACTGCTCTCGGCGCTCTGTGTGCTGGCGGTTGGCGTGGCGCCCGGATACTGGCCGCTCCTGGCTGCCGTGCTCCTTCTCCAGTTCGGTTCAAACATTGCGCATGGGGCGCTGCAGGGCATCATCCCCGATCTGGTTGCCGAGAGCCAGCGAGGGCGTATGTCTGCGGTCAAGGCGATGATGGAACTGGCGCCCACTGTCCTTGCAGCGTTCACCATTGCTCCGATGATTGACGCCGGGCAGGTCTGGCTGGCGCTCGGGGTCCTCGCCGCTTTCTATGTCGTCACGATGCTGATTACCGTCTTTACCGTGCACGAGACGCCACTGCGCGAGGCGCCCGCGGGCAGCCTCCACCGGCCGCTCCTGCGCGTGCTCGGCCTCCTTCTGGGGGTTGTGCTGGGCGTTGTCGCCGGACTGCTGGTAGGGGGCGTGGGCGGCGGCCTGGCCGGCCTGGTGACCTGGGCGCTGGCCGGCGAGAGCCAAGCTTGGCTGGTAGGCGTCGGGCTGGGTGGGCTGCTGGCCATCGTAACCGCTATCGTCGCTGGAGTCTGGGTGGCGGTACATCTGGCAGCCGACGCGCGCCACTACCCTTCGTTCACCTGGTGGGTGGTGAACCGCCTGCTCTACCTGGCAGCCATCGGCGCCGTGCAGGGCTTTGCCCTGTACTATGTTGCTGACGTGTTACAGGTGCCGAACCCGGCAGCGATCACCGGGCAGTTGATGGCCGTGGTGGGAGTGCTCTTGCTGCTGGCGGCGCTGCCCAGCGGCTTTCTGGCCGACCGCTTTGACCGCCGGCTGATTGTGGGGGTGGCCGGCCTAGTCGCCGCGACCGGAATCGTCATCTTGCTTCTCTCCGACAGCGTGGCGATGGTGATGGCTGCCGGTTGCCTGATCGGTGTGGCGACCGGCGTGTTCATGACCGTGAACTGGGCGCTGGGAACCGACCTGGTGCCGCCGGCGGAGGCCGGGCGCTTCCTGGGCATCTCGAACCTGGCCGGCGCGGGGGCGGGCATCGTGGCCTCGGGGATGGGTGGGCCTCTGGCCGACTATATCAACCGCACCAGCCCGGGTTTGGGTTATCAGGTCGTATTCGGCATATTCGGTGTGTGCTTTCTGCTATCGGCCGCTGTTCTGGCGCTTGTGCGGCGGCCTGCGCCGGCCGGCGCCGACGGCGCGGCGGGCGTTGTGGCGCCGGCGTGACTCACAGGAGGGTGGAGACATGCGTTGGGAGAATCTGACGGGCGCGACGTTTGAGGGTGCGGTGGCGCAGGCACAGGGGGTGTGCATCATTCCAGTGGGCGTTCTCGAGTACCATGGCCCGCACCTGCCGCTGGGCACGGATACGTTCCAGTGTCACGCTTTGGCCTGTGCGGCGGCGGAACGTGAGCCCGCAGTCGTGTTCCCGGCCTATCACTTTGGCGTGAATACGGAGACCAAGCACTACCCGGGCGGCATCGTGCTCAAGGACCGGCTCCTGTTCGAGGTTCTGGAGAACGTCTGCGAGGAGGTCAGCCGGAACGGCCTCAAGAAGATCCTCCTCCTGAGCGGCCATGGGGGAAACCGCTACTTCCTGCCCCTCTTTGTGCAACTGGCGCTGGACAAAGGGCGCGACTATACGCCCTACTACGTCGGCGGCTATGATGCCGATCCGGAGCTCTTCCAGCGCATCATGGAGACATCGCTGCATGGGCACGCCTGCGAGTGCGAGACGAGCGTTGCCCTCTACTGTTTCCCAGAGCTGGTGCGTATGGACCTCTTGGGCGAGGGAAGCGCCTGGTCCTCGCAGAAGCGCTTGGCCCACCTGCCTGGGGTGTATACACCGGCCGACTGGTCGGCCCAGTTCCCTAAGCACTGTGCGGGTGACCCGCGGCCGGCGACAGCGGAGAAGGGCAAGGCCCTCTTTGAAACGCGTGTCGTTGCGCTGGCCAGGCTACTGGGGCAGATCAAGAAAGACCAGGCGGCCCCCCGTGTCTATGCCGAGTTCAACGAGCGCATCTACCGGCGCTAGCAAGCAGCGGTGGGCCGTACAGGCACCGGTTCGCCTCATCGTGTGCAGGGCGGCAGAGCTTGCACACGGTGAGGCGAACTGGTGCCTGCGCGCTGTTCGGAGAAGGGGAGCGGAGTCACCTCACTGGCCTTGTGGCGAACGCGGGCGCCGGCCCAAATTCGCCGCAAGGCCAGGAGTGGTGCTTCGAAGGCCATGAAAGGGCGGCTGGAAGAGGCTGAGGAAAAGGCGCGGAGCCGGCATAAGGAACGTGAAGATAGCGTAAGCTTCCCATCTCCCTGGCGAGTATACGATAAGAAGATATCGACATAATATCGGACGCGCGTGGATGAATCGAAGTGGGGCGAGTGGCTTCGGGGCGGCTTGGCCCCGTGGTTGCGGCCGACGGCGGGATTGCGACGGACGTCGTGCGGACCGAGGAACATAAAGTGGCCTGAGAAGGCGAGAGCCGCCGGCGCGAGGATTTCCTCGCGCCGGCGGCTCCTTTCGTTCGCTGACTCTGGCGAGACCTACTGCAGCTTGGCATACTCCTGGAACAACTGGCCCCAGGGGGATTCCTGCTGCCACTTGGCGGCGATGTGCCGCTCCTTGGTCGGCCAGCGGTAGTAGTCGTGATAGGCTTCTGAGACCAGTGTCGGTATGGCGACCAGCGGTGTATGGAAGATGAGCTTTTGCAGCACGCGGGTTGGCCCATACCAGGAGAGCCAGGCCATCGTTGTGTGAAAGTTCTTGGCCAACTGAAAGTGCCACTTCTCGCCCGAGATGTCGTCGCCGACGACCTCGATTTCCCGCGGGTCACCGCATCCCAGCCCCGCCTCATGGGCCAGGGCGATGTAGCGGATGGAGAGCGGGTCAAAGCCCATCAGTTTGGCTGCTACCGCATCGATGGCTACCTGATCGGCCGAGGCGAGGATAAGGTTCATGGTTACCGGGCGCATCAGGCGCGGGCCAGACCCATCGCCGGCGGTTGTGCCGTCCATGACGGCCAGAATGCCAGGATGGATCTCACGCTGGATGGCCAGGAGGTCCACCAGCGTCTCGTGGATCCATGTATGCGTCCAGTGCCGGTGAGTGTTCAAGAGGCCACCGAAGGCGTTCTTCATGGCCCCAGTGGTCGTTGTATAGATATGGCATTTGACCGTCGGCAGATGCACAATGTTCTTGCCAGGGAAATAGTCCGGGATGCGGATACCGTCTGGGAAGATGCGATCGAGCACCAGCATCTTGGCCTTGGGCTCGTAGCGGATCCACTGCATGTCTTCCGAGCGAAAGTTGTAGAGGACCGGGATGTCGTAGCGGGCAAAGAGCGGCCGGTAGTGGTTCAGATCCTCGCCCTTGAAGGCATCGATGACCACGGTCTTGTTCTGCACACAGACCAGGTCCTCGTACCCTGCCTTGCGCAGGGCCAGAATCGTTCCCTCCAACTGCCAGGGAGTCGTGTTCGCGCCTGGGAAAGGGTAGTGCCAAGAGATGTTGTCTTTCAGTATGGTCGTGGCGCCGGGCGAGAGATGCTCCTTCACCCGGGCCAGGTCCAGCAGCCGCTCATAGTCATCGAGGACGGACTCGGGCTGCGCTCTGATCACGGCAACTTGAGCTCGCGAAGCCATGGGCTATCTCCTGATCCGTATGCAATAGGGCTGTGCTCAGCTACACCAGGATAGTCCAAAAGCCGGACTCTGGCAAGCCTACGCAGACGCTCTAGCCCAGTTCCCAAGCATTGTCGCAGACCTTGCGCACGATGGCCACAATGTCATCCATGTCCTCTCGGCTGCCCAGGAACGGGCTGTGCGGCAGCCACACGGTGGACTGGCCGAGCTTCTCGGCGATTGGCAGCCGGACGGTATGCAGGTTCATGCGCTCGGCAAAGGCATGGGCGACAGGACTGTTTTGGGGTGTGGGGCGAAAGAGCGGATAGTTGTTCATGGCCGGGTAGCCCGTACCGGCCGGCAAGCCCTCCGCCTCCAGGGCGTCACAGAAGGTCTGGTTGTCGATGCCCGAAAAGCGGTCGCGGTCGAAGGCAAAGATGTAGCAGTATCCGCTTCGACGGATCACCTGAGGCGGCACCCTCTGCACGCGAATGCCCTCGATCCGGTCGAGCTCGGCATCGAGGTAGGCCACGTTGGGGGCACGCCGGGCCATCTGTTCTTCGAAGCGATCCATCTGAGCGTTCAGCAGGGCGGCCTGCAGCTCCGTGATACGATAGTTGGCGCCCAGGTGGTAGCGCTGCCGGGCTTTATCCTTGGGGCGGCCGCAGTCGATGATCGAGTGGACTGCTTCAGCCAACCGCCCGTCGTTGGTGACCAGGATGCCGCCCTCGCCGGAGGTCAGGAGCTTGCTCGACTGCAGGCTGAAGGAGCCCAGATGGCCAATGGCACCTGCCCCCTGTTCCCCCCAGAGGGTGCCGTGAGCATGCGCACAGTCCTCGACGACTACCAGCCCGTGCTCCTGCGCCAGCGCCATCATGGCGTCCATGTTGGCCATGCTCATGCCCACATGGACGGGCATGATGGCGCGAGTCCGGCTGGTGACGAGTTGCCTGGCGTGGTCTACGTCCAGGCAATAGGTCTCCGGATCGACATCGGAGATGATGGGTATGGCGCCCACGCTCAGCACGGCGACTGCAGTGGCCGCAAAGGTATATCCGGGCACAATGACCTCATCGCCCCACCCGATTCCGGCCGCTTGCAGCGCTACCGATAGGGTGATGGTGCCATTAGCCATCGCGATGCCGTAAGTGGCTTTCTGCATCGCAGCAAAGCGAGCGGCAAAGCGCTCAGCCTGTGGACCCGGCTCGGGGAAGCCACCCCAGCGCCCCCCACGGATGACCTCGGCCACCGCGTTGACCTCGCGCTCATCATGCTGCGGCCAGCTCACAAAGGGCCGGGTTCGCAGCGGCGTTCCGCCATTGATTGCCAGCTTGGCCATCAGTTCTCCTCCTCGTTCTCCGTAGCATCGCCGCCGAGATAGCCTCGCACCTCTTCGACCAGACGCTGCTGGACCTCGGGCGTGACGGCGATCCCGGCGGCATCCATGGCCAGCAGTGCACTGCCCGCGACAGGCGCCGTCCGCAGCCGCACCGGTACGGCCTGGGGGGCGACGGTGCGCACTGAGGCCAGTATGGCCCCCAGCAGCAGGTCACTGCCGGAGCGGAACACGCCCCCAGCGAGGACCAGGTCGAATGCCTCCTCGTGCATACCTAAGCGGCGAGCGATGGCCGCGGCGTTTGCGCCCAGCTCGCGGCCGACGTAACGGATGATGTCCTGGGCGACCTCGTCGCCCTGCGCAGCAGCCTGGAAGACCAGCGGGGCTTGCCGAGCACGCGGCGGCTCGATCTGGTGCCGGCAGAGCCCTTCGATTAGCGCCAGAGGGCCACTGGCCTTGCAGGCATCAACGAACAGCTCGGTTAGCAGTGTGGGCTTGCCGCGCCCCGTATACGCCTGGGCTACAGCCCGCATCGCCAGCCAGACAATGTCGCCTGCGCCGCCGACGTCGCCCAGCATCTGCCCTTCGCCGAAAGTGCGAAAGCGCTCGCCACGGCGGTTGCAGCCGGCGACGGTCGTGCCGGTGCCTGCAATGACCACGACCCCCACGCCGTCGCGGGTCCCTGCGCGCAGGGCGCCGTAGGTGTCGTTGACGAGGACTTGCGGCCCCGGCACCCCCAGCCGCCCGACGACGGGCGCCAATCGAGCCTCGTCGCTCGGAAAGTCCAGCCCGGCGAGGGCGTAGCCGCCTGCGGAGAGGTCGCCTATCGTAAGACCTGCGGTGGCCAGAGCCTGGGTTGTCGCCGCCAGGTAGGTCTCATAGGCCCCTTCCAGCCCCACGCCCTCCCAGTTACCGGGCCCAGCGACTCCTGCGCCGCGCAGTTGCCCGTCTTCGGTGGCGATCAAGGCGTGGGTTTTGGTAGCTCCTGCATCAATGCCCAGAAAGCAGCGAGCCTGCATGCGCATCCCTAGCTCCTTTCGGATCCATTGTGCCCCGGGTCATCGATCGAACTGGGGGAGGTGGGGCGCATTCACCAGCAGCAGATCATCCAGGAGGGCCGGCGCGCGGTCGGCGCCCGGGCCGAGCGGATGGGCGATCAACGCCATGAGTGCTGCCCCTCGGTCTCCACTCATCGCCGCCTCGGCAGCATAGAGCTCATAGGCCTTGACTGTGCGCACGAGGCTATCCGGTAGGGCCGGGAGTTCGCGGGCGGGCAACGGATGGACGCCGGATGCGTCGACGCGGCAGGGCAACTCACAGACCCAGTCCGCGGGCCAGCCTGCTACCGCCCCGAGGTGCCTTGTGTTGATAATGTGGATGTCTCCACGGTTGCTATGGAGAGAGTTGATCAGTTGCACCGCGGCCGTGGAGTAATAGGCGCCGCCGCGCAGCATCAGTTCGTCAGGCAGCGTGGTGAGGCTAGGATTGGCGTATTGGGCCAGCGTGTCCCTCTCGATCTCCATCACTTGCTCCGCGCGCGAAGGCCCGGTCTGCTGCGCGATGACGGCTGCAGTGCGGTAGTAGTAGCGCAGGTAGTAGCTCGGTATGGCTTGCAACAGCTCAGCCAGGTAGGGCGGACATGCCGGGTCAGGCTCTTCGCTGAGGGTCCGGAGCCACTCGGCAAAGACCTGCGGCCACACATCCTCGCCCTTGACTTGCGCACCACTGAGCCAGCTCAGGTGGTTGAGGCCGAGGTAGTCCAGCTCGACGTCGCGGGGCTCGGCTCCGGTCTGGGTCGCGATGCGCATCTGGTAGCCGATCGGCGAGTTGCACAGGCCGACGGAACACGTCTCGGGCGCATAGCGCTGTAGCGCTTCGGTGACCAGGCCGCTGGGGTTGGCAAAGTTGATCAGCCAGGCACTCGGGCAGAGGCGTTGCATATCACGGGCGATGCCGACGATCACCGGCACGGTTCGTAGCGCCTTGGCAAAGCCGCCGACACCGGTCGTCTCCTGGCCGACCAGGCCCCAACGGCGACCCAGGTGCTCATCCTCCCGCCGGGCTGCCATCCCCCCTACCCGAATCTGGGTGACTACGAACCGCGCCCCCGCCAGAGCTTGCTCTCGCTCGGTTGTCAGGTGGACCTCGAAAGGGCTACCCGCTGCCGCTACCAAGCGTCGGGCGAACCCGCCGACAGTCTCCAGCCGGCCCGGATCGATGTCCATCAGCCAGAGCTCTTTGAGAGAGAGGTTGGCAGCGCCCTGGACGAAGCCGCTGACCAATTCGGGGCTGTAGGTGGAACCTCCGCCAATTACGGCTATCTTCATCGTGCAGTTCCCTTTCTGACCATAGTGGGGGTGCGGCCCCCCATCGCTGGTGGGCTAGGCCCCGCGCATGAGGTCACGCAGCATCCGGTAGCCGATGAGCTTGATGCCCAGATTGCGCACATAGTTGCGCAGGTCGGGGCTCAAGAAGGCCTGATAGTTGGCGACACGACATTGCCAATCGGGCGCAATGGCGCGCAACTCGGGCGTATCCACGGCTGGGTGGATGATCAGGTGGGTCAGCCCAGGTGGGAGGGAGCCGAAAACCTTCTTGGCCAGCGGCACATGGTCGCCGGGCTGGTCCAGGGGGAGGCCGGTCAGATAGTCGAGCAGCGGCAGGCCTTGTTCCTCTAGCTGCTGCACGAGCATGGCTGCGAGGGAGGCTGTGTGCGAGTCCATGCCCATACTGCGCCAGCCGGCCTCGTCCATGCGCAAGATCATCGGCGGCAGGCCGTGCTCCCCGGCTAACTGGACGTAACCGAGCATGAACTTGGGGTGGGCGACGGCCCCCATGTGGGTGTCCAGGTGCGTCACGTCGATGCCGGCCGCCAGCGCCCTTTCCATCTGGGCGGCAAGCTCCATCTGCACGGCTTCGGGAGTGCCATGCTCCTGCACGGCCTCTGAAGTGTGATGGAAGTACCCCTCGCTATCCAGCAGGCCCGAGGCGGCATCGCGGGTGGAAAGCGGCCCCCAACGGTAGGCTTCGAACTCGGAGGTCAGGGTCGAATGTACCCCCAGGTCTGCCTGGGGATGCTCGCGGCAGAAAGCGGCGACGGCCGGGAACCAGGGGCAGGGCGTCATGATGGCCCCTGAGGTAACAAGCCCGAACTCGAGCAGTTCGGCCAACGCCGGGAGGGTGGCCTGGCACATCCCGACGTCGTCGGCGTGGACGATCACGACACGGTCGGTGTCGGCCAAGCCGAGTTTGCGCAGAACGGGGTTGGGGTTCATCGGGTTCCCTCCTGTTACCTGTCGGATGGAGGGCGCTGGGGGCGCCGCCCAGGTGTCGATGGAATTTCACACAGTATGGGCTGTCCGAGTCCAACGTATGACCTTATGATACGTCAGGCTCTCGATCCTGCAAAACGACTTGCCCCGAACGGATAACCTGGCCCGCGAGCCTTGCGACGACCGCCCTCTGCACCATTTCGTGCCCCAGGGCTCGGCGTTGTATAATACACACGGCTCGCTGGCAGAGCCGCTCATATCGGCGTGGAGGATTGTGAGGAAGCTGAGCGCCAGTCTGCGCTCGCGGGTGTTCCAACCAAGGAAGGTATCATGCCAAGCAACCAAGCCTGTTCTGAGCCCATAGACATCAAGATTGCCTACGTCGGCGGCGGAAGCCGCGGCTGGGCGCGCAACTTGATGCGCGATTTGGCCCTCTGCCCCGACCTAACAGGAACGGTGGCCCTGTACGACATCGACCTGGAGAGCGCCCGGTTGAATGAGCGTCTGGGTAACTGGCTACAGGGCCGGCCAGGAGTTGTCTCTCACTGGCGTTACCAGGCTGTTCCGACTCTCGAGGAGGCACTACAGGGCGCCGATTTTGTGGTCATCTCTATCCAGCCGGGTTCATTGGAGTGTATGGCCAGCGAAGTGGCCATCGCCGAGCAGCACGGGTTGTTCTTCCCCGTCGGAGACAGCACCGGCGCGCCCGGCTTGATGCGCAGCCTGCGCGCTGCAACCATCTATGCCGGCTTTGCCCGGCACATCGCTGCGATATGCCCTGCGGCCTGGGTGATCAACTATACGAACCCGATGACGGTGTGCACGCGAACGCTGACGCGGGTCGAGCCTGGCCTCAAAGTCTTTGGTTGCTGCCATGAGGTGTTTGGGACGCAGCGATTGCTGGCCGGCCTGGTTAGCGAATACTTGGGCGTCTGCCCCGTTCCTTCGCGCGATGAGATCCGGGTGAACGTCCTGGGCATCAATCACTTTACCTTCATCGACCGCGCGTTCTACCAGGATCACGACCTGCTGGCCCTGTTGCGCGAACACATCGCCAAGCCGGGCACTATGCGCTCCTACACCCGGGTAGAAGTGGAAGGCTGGGGGAGCTGGTTCCGCGATGGGTCGCAGGTCAAGTTTGAGCTATTCCGGCGCTTTGGCCTGCTCGGGGCGGCGGGCGACCGGCATCTTGTCGAGTTTCTGCCGGGGTTTATCCGTTCGCCGGAAGAACTATTCCGTTGGGGCGTCATCCGCACGCCGATCTCCTACCGCATGCAGCGCTGGATCGATGCGCGCCAAGAGACGCTGGACATTCTGGCCGGCCAGACTTGCTTTGCTCTTGATGCCTCCGGCGAGGAGGGGGTAGCCCAGATGCGCGCGCTTTTGGGGCTGGGCGATCTGGTGACCAACGTGAACGTCGAGAATGTGGGCCAGATACCCAACCTGCCATTGGGGGCCGTTGTGGAGACGAATGCATACTTTGGCCGCGATGAGGTTCGTCCGCTCAATGCCGGCCCGCTGCCTCCCGGACTGCACGCCTTGATCGCGCGGCACGTGGCTAACCAGGAGATGATCATCGATGCCGCGCTGAAACGAGACAGCGACTTGGCCTTCCAGGCCATCTTCAACGACCCGGCGAACCACCTGCCCCTTGATGAGGCGGCGGCGATGTTCAACGAGATGCTGCGGGCGACGCGCGAGTATCTGCCCGGCTGGCGCATAGACTAAAGGTGATGAGGACCGCTACATGAACGAGCCCACAATGCACGAGTTCTCAGACCTCTTTGCGGCCCCCGGCTCCTGGTATCGGGGCAATCTGCATACGCACACAACCGAATCCGACGGAGCTTATAGCCCTGCTGAGACGGCTGCTTGGTACAGAGAGCATGGTTATGATCTGGTGGTGGTTACCGATCACAACCGCCTGACGGACGTGGATGGGCTGAGCGATCCGGGTTTCTTGGTTCTTCCGGGCATCGAAGTCCATCCGGATTGCGATGCGCTGGGAGAACCCTACCACATCGTGGCCGCCGGGGTGAGTTGCGAGGTGTCTTTCACCCGTGCAGACCCTGCCCAGGCAGCGATTGATGCCTTGCGCGAGCAGGGCGCTGTGGTGTGGCTAGGGCACCCCTACTGGATTGGTATGACTCTGCCCGAGATGATCGACCTGCAGGGAACCATCGGCCTGGAGGTGTACAACGCGACCTGCGCGCGGGTCGGCAAAGGGCTGTCAACCGTTCACTGGGACGATCTGCTGGCACGCGGTAGGCTGCCCCTGGCCTTGGCTGTGGATGATTGCCATGCCGACCAGGACCTGGGTCGTGGCTGGGTGATGGTCAAGGCTACGGAACTCTCGCGCGAGGCCATTCTGCAGGCCCTGTCTGCGGGCCGCTTTTATGCAACACAAGGGCCCGAGATTCACGATGTGCAGGTGACGGGCGACGAGGTGTACGTGCGCTGCTCCCCAGTGTGTGAGATCACGTGTGTGAGCCTGGCCGGCTCGGGCAGTCAGGTCGTTGCCGCCGACTCCGGCGAGGGGCTCACCGAGGCGACGTTCTCTTTGCGCAGGTGCCGGGTGTATCTGCGAATAGAGTGCACCGATGCCCAGGGGCGTGTGGCCTGGTCTCAGCCGATGCTCTTGTGAGGCCATGCATTGTCTGCTGGTACGGATTGTGCTTGCGCTGGCTACAGCTTATTGGCAGTTGGAGGTGTAGCCGATGGTAGAGCAGACTCTGGCCCCCATCAGCCGTGTCGATGTAGAGAAACTCTACTCGGAAAACATGGCTCCCGAGTCCTGGCTGGAACTCGAGGTGCGGACGGTGGAACTGCTGGAGAATGGAGTGCTCGCTGAGGGCCAGTCTCGAGCGCTGATCTATGCACTACGCTCCCTTGCCGAGCGGGGCGAGCCCGTGCCGCAGGATCCCAGCGAGTTGTACCTGCAGGCGAGGCCGGTCTTGGAGAGTCTGCCCCAACCGATCGCCTAGTGCGGCGCCAAGCATCCCCCGGCGGCCGCTGGTGTCGCCCCGCATGGGGGCACTCGGCGCCGCGCCAGGCGAACCTCACCCCTTCCCCGGCAGCGCACCGCAGAGGTTGTCGGCCCCTCGGATACTCGAATCGTGGTCGCATCGAGAGACGGCGCCGGCGCACTCGTTGTGGCCGCGCCTCTTTCTTGCTGCTCAGACGGAGACAGCAGCCCTGTCACGCAACCTAGGATCGTGAGAGCCACAAAGGCCACGAGCAACATGGCCCTGCCCCGTACCGGCTTTCTGTCATCCCCAGGTTCCACATCCCCTCGCCGGCCCGCAGATTGAATGGAGCGAGGTAAGCAACAGCCGTGCCAGATGCTTGCCGGGACTGACCGCAACGAGTACGGTGCTCGGATTCAACGCACAACGAACGGAAGGAAGAGGTAGCGACGTGCAAAGCGGACCGAGACCGAGGTTCCGTCGCTCGTCACGGTAACGGTATCGTGCAGGTCGGTGCGATAGACGGCCGCGGGGAGCGCCAGGAGCCTATCGATTACTGCGGGCGATGGGTGTCCGTAAGGGTTCGTCGCGCCGACCGAGATGACGGCGACCTCGGGAGCGACAGCTTGCAGGAACTCGCGGCGGCTCGATTCCTTCGCGCCGTGATGGGCTACCTTGAGCACATCGGCAGCCAGTTCATAGCCGCGAGAGAGAATCTCCTCCTCCGCCTGGCTGGTGATGTCCCCGGTAAACAGGAAGGCCGTGTCCTCATAGGAGAGGCGGCAGACGAGCGAGTTGGCATTGGCATCGCCGCCGAGAGTGAATGGGTGCAGCATCGCCAACTGAGCGGCGCCGATTTGCTCGTGCTTGCCTGCCCTCTGCACGATCATGGGCAGGGCCCGCTCTTCGGCCAATTCACGGAAGCGGGTGTAGGTGGCGGTAGGATAGTTCTCGCCCGTATACCAGAGGTTGCTGGTGGGGATCTCGTCCAGCACGGCGATGAGGCCACCTACGTGGTCCGCGTGCGGGTGAGAGAGGACCATGTACTCGATGCCGTCGCAGCCGTGAGACTCGAGATAAGCCACGACGAAGGGGCCGGCATGCACGGGGCCGCCGTCAATGAGCACGTCCTGCCCGTCCGGCAGTTGCACCCAGATGGCATCACCCTGACCTACGTCCAAGAAGGTGACGGTCAGCAGCGCAGGCCCATCTGCCAGTGATGCGGCTGTGCCCACGAGGGCCAACAGAGCGCCGCACAGCAGAAGGAGGATAGCGCCCGCCAGAGCCAACCGCCGCAGCCCCATCATTACCCCCCCAGTTCCAGCGAGCCGGTTTGTTGCGCCAGGCTCCCCCTATTCCATCCTCGCCCGGCAACAGGGGATGGAATAGGGACTGACTGATGGGTTGTTACCGGTCGGAGCATAAACTTCTAAAGCTGCTTGTGCGCCACTGGAGCGCCTGTCGCCTAAGCGATTAGCGCACCGGTTGACAGGTGGTGCCGGTCGAATTGGTGAAGACGTAGCGGGCTCGCGCCGTGAGCAGCACATAGATGCCGATGGCCACAGCGAGATCCGCACCGATGAACACCATGGTGATGCTCGGGCCGACGGACTCGAAGAACTGGCCGATGAGCCAGGGCACGACCATGCCCCCGGCACTGGCGCCCATACCGAACAGGCCGGTGATGTGGCCGGTGATGGCCATATGTCGCTCGGCCAGCGAGATCGTAATCGGGAAGATGGAGGCCATGGCCAGGCCCGCGAGAAGTGTGCCGGCCCAGGTGGCCACAGCAGAGCCGGGGCAGAGCAGGATCAGGCCCACGCCGGCCAGACAGCCGGCCAGATCGCCCAGGAGGATGGTAGACGGCGACAGGCGTGCGGCGATGGGGATGGCCAGCAGGCGCCCGACGGTCAGCGAGCCCCAGAAAGCTGAGGTCAGGTAGGCGGCGGTGACGCTGTCGTTTACACCGAGCCGCACGGCATAGGTGTATATCCAGTCGCCAAAGCCGACCTCGGCGCCCACGTAGAGAAAGAGGAAGGCAGCAATGAGCCCGATAAGCAGGCCATCCGCTCGGCCGGCGAGCCGGTCCTCCGTGGCTGCCGGCGAGGCAGGGCTGGGCAAATGCAGCAGCCAGAGCGCAGCCGGGAGCATGAGCAGGGCCAGGATCCAATAGGCCCAACGAATCCCGCCGCTCTCGGCGACGACTCTGGCGATGATCACCGGCGACAGACAAGCGCCGAGACCCCAGAAGAAGTGCATGCCGTTCATGAACGGCCCAACCCGGTGCCCGTGCGTCCACATCAGCAGGGTATTGCCACCGACGTCCAGGGTGCCCTGGGCGATGCCCAGGGCTAGGCGCACCATGATCAGCAGCCACAGGCTCGGCAACACAGGAACGAGCGCCAGCGTCAGGGCCAGGAGGAGCAGCATTCCAACCATTACCGGGTGCCCAGGTAGGCGGTCGTAGGCGCGCCCACCCTGGTACGAGCCGATGAGGTATCCCAGCGAGCTTGCGGTAAAGAGGAGGCTGACGCCGCTCAGCGGCGTACGGACGTTGGCTGCCAGAGCGGGGAGCGTGGGACCTAGCGAAGCGCCGGCCAAGCCGAGGGCTACAAAGGCCGCATAGTAGGCAGCAGTCCGATGGGTGGTGCCCTGGTTGGCTGAGGTCGCGTCCGCGGGCAGCGGCTTGGCTTCGCTTCGATGCATGGCTCATTCCCTGTGCTCAGGTTGCGCCTGATGCCGCGGGGGAGAGGCAGCCCGCTCACCATCAGACGCAAGAGCACTATAGCACAAGTGCAGGGGATGGGCAACTTGTGTAAGGAGTCACGAGACGCCGTTGAGGTCTACGATGTAACGCCACCAGTTGTTGGCTATGCCGTCTCTTTCGCCCTCGGCGCGAGGGATGTGGCTCAGCCACCAGATGTGGTGAGCGCGGGCGTCGCCGCAGCCCCAGTCTTCGCAGGTGACGGTGCGGGCCACACCGGGGAGGTCCGGGTAGGCGTACCAATCATCGCAGTAGCTTGTCACCGGCCTGGGGTTGCCCCAGTCATAGTCGCGAAGGCTGTTCGGCGCCAGGTGAGCGTTTCCACACTGAGCGCGCCCCGGCGCTGTCCTATCGTAGCGGGTGAACAGGTGCCACATGTTGCGGCCGCGACCGAGCCGTTCGTAGACGCGACTCATCGTCGACTCCACACGGTGGCAGAAATTCTCCAGCATACAGCCAACGTCGCGCTCATAGTTGAAGGCCATGACGGCAAAACGGCCCTCGGCGCTCTCTGTGTTGGGAACGGGGGGTGAGTTCAGCCAAAAGGCCCCCCGCCCGACCATGGTGGACTCATAGTCCCCGGAGTAGGGGAAGGCAAAGAACCAGGCCTCATCGATCTCGCCGCGATTGTAGCGGCCGATGAGGTCGAATGCAGCCACCTGCGCTTGGTAGTCGATGGCGTCCGGCTGGTGAAAGGTGCGTGTGCGCCAGGCCTGAACATAGCTCTCGCCCGTATAGCGAAAGCCATCCTGCTTCACTGGGAACCAATCCGCGTTGATGCGCTCAACGATATCATAGTCCAGGTACCCCCCGCTGGCCTCGCGCAGGTCGTGGATGTACTGCTCGGCCAGCCGGCCCGGGTCGTTCCAGGCAAAGATGTCCGTCAGCCGGCGCCCGTCCTCGGACTCGACGGCTGGATTGTGTACGATCATCAGCACCTTGGGCCGCACCATCTCTATAGCGGGCCGCGGAGCCGGCGCGGGCTGAGACGAGAGTTCCGGCTCTGGGGTTTGGAGCCCCAATGCGCGCCGCCCGGCACGCAGGATGTCCTCCAGCATGCTGCCCTGCACTCCTCCCCTGGTATTGTCCTGTCAGTGTACGTACGAAGGCGCGCGCTGTCCAGGCCAATCGCTGCGGCCCGGCGCCTCCTGGTATAGTTGTTGCTGGCTGCGGGGGTGCCTGGCGCCTCACCACGGAAGTGAGGCTGGTTGGGCCTCAGCTAGAGTGCACCGCACAGCTTCTGATGAGCGCGACTTGCCTCATGCGGCGCCACGTCACTCATCAGAACCTGTGCGGCGCAGCACTAGAAGGAGCGATACAGTGAAGAGAGACGAATTCCTGCGCCGCGTGATGGTTTGCACCGGCCGGGAAGACATGGCCGAGGCCGAAAGGGCAACCGTCCAGGTGCTCGGCTTGCTGACCGATGCGATCCCTCGCGACGAGGTGCGCGATATGGCCAGCCAGCTCCCCAAGGAGCTGAAAAAGCATCTGTTGCAGGAACTGAGCCAAGCGGGGCCGGTTCAAGCGGTGGATTCGGCGGCTTTTGTGAGCCGCGTGCAGAGCGACCTTGGCCTGGGCACGCGCGGCGAGGCGGACTGTGTGGCGAAGGGTGTGCTGTCCGTCCTGAGAGATGCGGTCAGCCCGGGCGCGATGGAGGAGGTCGAGCGGCAACTCCCCGAGGAGTTTCGTGAGGTCATGCTGATCGATTGAGCGCGCCTGCCGGGCGCTTTTTGCTGTCAGAGGGGTGATCTGGCCATGGTACGAGTTATGCCGCGATAGAGCAGGAGGTGGTGTTGATGCCAAAGGAGCAAGAGTACAAGGAAAAGACGGTCATGTCCCGTATGGATATCGCCGACCGGTTGCGCCTCATTGCCGACGCTGTCGAATACGGCTCGTTCAATGCCGGCAATATGCGCGTTGTCGTGCCCGAGGAGGCCAGGCTTGCGATCGAGATCGAGCCGGAGGAGATGGAACTCGAGATCAAGTGGCGTGGCTAGTAGAGTTTCACAGTGACGCAATGCTAGGGGGATAGCGTCTCGGGGCCCGTTGGCGTGGCTGTGGCTGGGCCCTGGGCCGGAGCACTGGCGGTGGCAGTGGCCTGCCGGGCGACCCGAGCAGCCATCGGTACGAACGCGCACAGGCTGCAGGGCGGGCAGAGCAGCAGCACCGCGCTCAAGAGGATGATGAGCATCCTTGTGGCCGGCCCCCGATGCCAGAGGCCGGCGATCTCGCTGGAGACGGCCTGGAAAAGCCGTTGCACGGCAGGTACTCCTTTCCTTGCCCAGGCCTGAGCCGTTGCAGAGCTTTGGGCCGGCGGAAATGCAAAACCTCCCCCTCGCGACTGTGATACCGCTGGGGGGAGGTGACCATTCTGTTATGGTACCCCTGGGGCGACTCGAACGCCCGCGCACGGCTCCGGAGGCCGCTGCTCTATCCACTGAGCTACAGGGGCTCAACGAGGCATAGTGTACCACAACCGCCCGCTCGGGTCAAACATGCGGCGGGTCGGCATCTGGGCTATCTTGGGCATGTGTTGCCGGTGTTGGTAGGTGGCGTCAGGCAGCGCTGCGGCGCAAGGGGTCAGGGCTCTCGCCCTTGCACGGGGCGAGGGCCTTTTGCTGCCCTCACGCTGTAGGAAGGAGGCGGCCGCGTGGCGCATCGGCTGGTTCTGCATTTCGATGGTGGGAGTCGTGGAAACCCCGGCCCGGGCTATGGGAGCTATGTCCTCGTTGATGGCGACCGCGAGTTGGCGCGTCGGCGGCTTGACCTGGGGCTGCGCATGACGAACAACGAGGCGGAGTATGAAACGCTCATCGCCGGGCTGGCAGACACGCTGCATTGGCTCGAGGGCCGGTGCATAGAGCCGTCGCAGGTGCGGCTCCAAGTGCGGGGCGATAGCCAGCTCGTGCTCCGCCAGCTCGCGGGTACCTGGAAATCCCGCGAGCCGCGGATGGCTGCCCTGCGCGATCGCGCACTGGCCCTTCTGCGTCGCTTTGGATGCTATGACCTGCGCCACGTCCCGCGGCAGGAGAGCGTGGAGCTATTGGGGCATTGACGGCCGACTACATGGGAACGGCCGGCATGGGAGGCAGCGGCATGTTCAGGCCGGCATCGAGCAAGGTGGACTGGTTGGCGATGGAGGAGGGCATCCTGCGTTTTTGGCGGGAGCATGATACCTTCGCCAAGAGCCTCAAACAGCGGCAGGGGGCGCCGCGCTACGTCTTCTATGAGGGGCCACCCACGGCCAACGGGCGACCCCATGTGGGGCACGTCCAAACGCGGGTGATCAAGGACCTGATCCCGCGCTATCGGACGATGAAGGGAGCCTATGTCCTGCGCAAGGCCGGCTGGGACTGCCACGGTCTCCCGGTCGAGATCGAGGTGGAAAAGGAGCTTGGCTTCGCGGGCAAGCAGGCCATCGAGGCTTATGGCGTCGCCCGCTTCAACGAGCGCTGTCGGGCCTCCGTCTTTCGCTATGTGGACGAGTGGCGCCGCCTGACGGAGCGCATCGGCTTCTGGATCGACCTGGACCGCCCCTACATCACGATGGACAACGACTATATCGAATCCGTTTGGTGGGCACTAAAGCGCCTCTGGGAAGGGGGGCTGCTCTATCAGGGTTATCGGGTCATGCCCTACTGCCCACGCTGCGGCACTGCCCTTTCGGACCACGAGGTCGCCCAGGGCTACGAGGAGGCGGAGGATCCCTCAGCCTACGTCCAGTTCCCCGTGTGTGGCGAGCCCGACACCTTTTTCCTCGCCTGGACCACTACCCCTTGGACCCTCCCCGCCAACGTGGCCCTGGCCGTGAATCCTGAGGTGCGCTATGCGCTGGCTGAACAGGACGGCCTGCGGCTGATCCTGGCTGAGGATCTGCTGGGGGAGGCGCTGCGGGGCGAATACCGCGTGCTGGAGACGATGTACGGCCGTACGCTCTTGGGTCGGCATTATGAGCCACTCTATCGCTTCTTGCCCGTCGAGCAGGACTATGCCTATGTTATCGCGGGCGATTTTGTAACCACTGAGGAGGGTACGGGGATCGTGCACATCGCGCCGGCCTTTGGGGGCGATGACCTGGCCGTTGCCGAAAAGCACGACCTGCCCGTGCTGCAGACGGTGGATGCGGCGGGGCGCTTTGTCGACGCGGTAGAGCCGTGGCGTGGGCTGTTCGTGAAGGATGTCGACCCGCTGATCGAGGAGGACTTGCGCCGGCGCGGTCTGCTCTACCACTTGGGGCGCCACAGGCACAGCTACCCCTTTTGCTGGCGCTGCCACGCCTCGCTGCTCTACTACGCTCAGACGACCTGGCTAATAAAGACGACCGCCATCCGCGACGAGCTGGTAGCCACGAACCAGGGGATCAACTGGTACCCGGAGCATATCAGGGAGGGACGCTTTGGCAACTGGCTGGCCAACAACATCGACTGGGCGCTGGGCCGCGAGCGCTATTGGGGTACGCCCCTGCCGGTTTGGCAGTGCGATAGCTGTCGCGAGCAGGAGGCCATCGGCAGCGTGGCCGAACTCGCGGAGCGCTGCGGCTGCTCCCTGGATGGCCTCGACCTGCACCGGCCCTATGTCGATGAGGTGGTGTTCGCTTGCCAATGCGGGGGCCGGATGCACCGCGTGCCTGAGGTCATCGACTCCTGGTTCGACTCGGGCTCTATGCCCTTCGCCCAGTGGCATTACCCCTTTGAGAACGCCGAACGCTTTGCTGAGCAGTACCCGGCCGATTTCATCTCTGAAGCCGTGGATCAGACCCGCGGCTGGTTCTACACTCTGCATGCTATCTCGAACCTGCTGTTTGGGCAGGCCGGTTATCGCAACTGCTTGGTTCAGGGGCTGGTGCTGGATGCCGAGGGGCGCAAGATGTCCAAGTCTCTGGGCAACGTCACCAGCCCGTGGGAGGTGCTGGAGGCATACGGCGCCGATCCGCTGCGCTGGTATCTGTGCGCGGTGGCAGCCCCCTGGGCGGAGAAGCGCTTTTCGGTGGACCTGGTGGGTGAAGCCTACCGCAGGTTCTTGCTGACGCTGTGGAATACCTATGCTTTCTTTGTCACCTATGCCAACATCGATGGCTACAGGCCGGGGACACAGCCGACCCCGGTTTGCGAGCGCCCGCTCCTGGATCGATGGGTCCTCTCGGAGCTGAACTCGCTGGTCGAGATAGTAGACGACGGCCTGGCACGTTATGATATCACCGGCAGCGCGCGGCGCATCGCCGAGTTCGTGGATGACCTCTCGAACTGGTACGTGCGCCGGTCGCGCCGCCGCTTCTGGAAGAGCGAGCATGACACCGACAAGGTGGCTGCCTACGACACGCTCTACGCCTGCCTGACCACGCTGGCCGGCCTGCTGGCGCCGTTTACCCCCTTTGTGGCCGAGGAGATATACCGGAATCTGATCTGTTCGGTTGATGCTCGTGCACCGGAGAGCATACATCTCACTCTCTTCCCGGCTGCGGACCCCGGTTTGATTGATCGCGAACTGATGGCGGGTATGCGCCTGGCGCTGCGCCTGGCCAGCCTGGGCCATGCTGCGCGCAACAAGGCCGGGATCAAGCTGCGCCAGCCCCTCGCTGAGGCCGTGGTGCGCCTGGCGGCGCGCGCCGAGCGACCCCAGGTGGAGCGTTTCGCCGACCTCATCGCTGATGAGTTGAACGTCAAGGCGTTGCGTGTGGCCGAGGACGAGGGTGCGCTGGTGGCCTACGAGGTGCGGCCCCTGCCGGCCGTACTGGGCAAGCGCTTCGGTCCGCTCTTTCCCACGATCCGCGCATTGGCCATTGAGCGAAGCGCAGAGTTGGGGCCGCAGCTTCGCGCCGGCCGCTCTGTGACCCTGTTGGTGGAGGGGCGGGAGGTCACACTGGTGCCGGAAGAGGTCGAGGTGCGGCTGGTTGAGAGGGAGGGGTACAGCGTTGCCGAGGAGGGTGGCTACCTGGTGGCCGTTTCTACGCTGATTGGTGATGCCCTGCGCCGGGAGGGACTGGCCCGAGAGGTCGTGCGCCGCATCCAGGTCATGCGCAAGGACGCCGACCTGCGCATCGAGGAGCCGATCGAGACCTATTTCCAGGCCGCCGGCGAACTGCGTCGTGTACTGGAGGATTGGGCCGGTTACGTCGGCCAAGAGACGCTCTCGCGGCGCCTGTTGGAGGGCGAGCCGCCACCCGGCGCCTATGTCGAGCGCCAACGCGTCGACGGACAGGAAGTGGTTCTCGGCATCGTCCCGGCAGGTGTGGCGGAGGCATAAGTGCGCTGGGGCAGCCTTGGCCCACTGCTGAGAGCTCTGTGGCTGTGCCTGCACAGATGACATAAGCGTGTTTCTGGATGAGCCTTACCTGGGGCTTGAACCTGCTTGCTTTGGAGGGCAGAATCGGCTACAATCCCTCCATCGCGCTCCACGGGTCTGCCGTGGGAGCAGGATGAGGTGCTGACGTATGACCCGCAAGGGGGACAACGTCGCTGCTCTGCGTCGACGGCTGGAGGCGGACCATCGGCGCTTACTCTCAGAGGTCCGCCGGCTTGCCGGAGAACGTGTGGAGCAGGTCGGCCATGCGAACCACATGGCCGAGGGTGCCAGCGATGCCTTTGAGCAGGCCAAGAGCTTGACTCTCTGTGGGCACTTTGAGAGTTTGCTGGCGGAGGTGCGCGGAGCCCTCCGGCGGCTCGACGAAGGAACGTACGGCCTGTGCCAGTCTTGCGGCCAGGCCATCGATGCGGCGCGGTTGGAGGCGCTTCCGTACGCCTCTCTCTGCTTCAGATGCCAGGCTAGTGCCGAGCAGCGCAGGCGCCCGCTGCGCCAGTCTCTGGCCTCCTGACTGCGCCTGCCGGATAGATAACGCCCCTGTACAGTGGCTTACCAGATGGGAGAGAATCGACCGATGTCTATGCTGCGCAGCAAATGGCGCGAGGTCCTGATCGTCGCCGTGGCGGCGCTTGCCTTGGGCCTTGATCAGTTGAGCAAGGCCGCTGTCGTGCGCCATCTCGCGCCGCAGGTGCCCTGGAACCCAATCGACTGGCTGCGCCCGATCGTCAGCCTGACCTATGTGACCAACACGGGGGCTGCTTTTGGGCTCTTCCCCCAGTTGGGCAGCCTGTACATCGTCCTGGTGCCGGCCATCGTGGTGGCGCTGCTGGTCTTCTACCGGCGCTTTGCGCTCTCGAGCTGGCTGATGCGGGTCTCTTTGGGCTTGCAGTTGGGTGGCGCCCTGGGCAATCTGATCGACCGTGTGCGGCTCGGCCATGTCATCGACTTTATCGACTTTAAGGTCTGGCCTGTGTTCAACGTGGCCGACTCTTGTGTCGTGGTCGGTGTGGTCATATTGGCCATCTTGATGCTACGCCAAGCCCCGGAGGAAGCGCCGCAACTCCGGGGGCAGAGCCAGAGCCAGGGGTTGAGCCTGGAGGAGTAGGGGCCGGTGGCTGCTGTGCAGATGATAGAGCGCCTGCAGGTGATGGCGGAGGAGGCGGGCGAGCGACTCGACCGCTTCGTCGTAGCTCACCTGGCCCCCGCGCTCTCCCGTGCGGCTGTCCAGCGGCTGATCGAGAGCGGCGACATCCTGGTCAACCACGCGACGGCCAAGCCCAGTTACCGTGTCGAGGAGGGCGACGTCGTTGAGGTTAGCATGCCCGAGCCGGCGGCCGCCGAGCCCACAGCCGAGGCGATGCAGCTAGACGTTGTCTATGAGGACGAGGCGCTGGCCGTGATCAACAAGCCGGCCGGGCTGGTGGTACACCCTGCTCACGGTCACGCTGCCGGGACGCTGCTGAACGGCCTCCTGGCGCGCTACCCGGAACTCCGTTCCTGGCCGGCGGAGGAAGGCTTTCCGGGCCTCGTCCACCGGTTGGACCGTGATACGTCGGGGCTCTTGGTCGTGGCGCGCAAGCCGGCCGTCCGCGCGGCTCTGCGTGCCCAGTTCAAGGCTACCCAGGTGCACAAGGTCTACTTGGCTCTGGTCATCGGCCGGCCGGAGCTCGAGTTGGCGCGGATCGAGGCCCCCATTGGGCGCGATCCGCAACAGCGCAAGCGAATGGCCGTGTTGCCCGAGGGCGGCAAGCGCGCCATGACCGAATACCGCGTCCTCGAGCGCCTGGGCGATTATACCCTCCTGGAGGTACGCCCCGAGACTGGGCGAACCCACCAAATCCGGGTTCACCTGGCTGCCATCGGATACCCCGTTGTCGGAGACCGCGTCTACGGTCCGCAGCGCCAGCGCCTGGCGCTTGGTCGCCTGTTTCTGCACGCGGCGCAACTGACCTTCCGCCATCCTGTTAGCGGCCAGGAAGTGACCTTTGAGGCCCCACTTCCTCCAGAGCTACAGGCCGTTCTCACGAGGCTCCGCGCCTAACCCGCTACCTCGCACTCCTCCGGCTATCATATACCGCCCGTAACGCACCGTGGCGCTGTATCGGCCCTGCCTGGGTTGGCGGCGCCCACTATCGTCTGGGCCAGTAAGAAGCAACATGGACTACAATCAGAAGGAGACTCCGCCATGCGTGAAGTGACCGTCGCCGTCGTACAGATGGCGCCCGAGCTGACCAAGGTCGGCGAGAACCTCAAACGGATGATCGACATCACCGACGAAATCTGCCGGGCGCAGAAAACGGACATCATCATCTTCCCCGAGTTGATCACCACCGGCTACGAGTGCGGCGTGCGCTTCACAGACCTCGCCGAGCGCATCCCCGGGCCGGCCGTGAACATTATCGCCGAGCAGGCCAAGGACTATAACACCTTTATTGCCTTTGGCATGGTCGAGAAGCACCGCGTCGAGAGCGTACTCTACAACGCGGCCGTCCTGATAGACAACGAAGGCGAAATCGCTTATACCTACCGCAAGGCGCATCTCAAGGGCGAAGAGCGCCTGGCCTTCCGCCCCGGCTTTAAGAACCTGGCGGTAGAGACGCCCTTCGGGCAGGTGGGCCTGCTCTTGGGCTGGGACCTGGCCTTCCCCGAAGCGGCGCGTTGCCTGACCTTGCAGGGTGTCGATCTGCTCTGCGTGCTGGCCAACTGGGAGAATCCCAACGCCGCCGAGTGGCGCGCCTATATCACCGCGCGTGCTTTTGAGAACGCCATCTTTGTGGCTGCCGCCAACCGCTTGGGGGAGGAATACACCATTTCCTTCTTTGGCGATAGCCTGATCATGGGGCCACGCGGCGAGGTGTACGGCTCCTTTGATGAGAGCGGTGAGGGCTATCGCGTGGCCACGGTGGACCTGGACGAGGTCAAGCGCTACCGCGAAGAGCTGCAGATTCTCCAATGCCGCCAGCCCCAGTCGTATCGAGAAATCGTCAAGATGTATTGACGTAATGCGTAATACGTAATACGCAGTACCTATTACGCGCACGTGTCCTACCGACGGAGGATTCCATGATCGACCTACGCAGCGATACCGTGACCCTCCCCAGCCCGCGCATGCGCGAGGCGATGTACCGGGCCGAGTTGGGCGATGACGTTTTCGGCGAGGACCCGACGGTCAACCGGTTGCAGGAGATGGCTGCCGAGCGGCTGGGCAAGGAGGCCGGCCTCTTTGTGGTGAGCGGGACGATGGGCAACCTGGTTTCGCTCCTGACCCACTGCGGTCGCGGCGACGAGATCATCGTCGGCGACCGCGCGCACATCTTTCTCTTCGAAGCGGGTGGGGCCTCGGCCCTCGGCGGCATCCACGTGCACACCATTCCGAACACAGCCGACGGCGCGCTGGACCCCGCCGATGTGCAGGAGGCGGTGCGCGCCGACGGCAACGTGCACTTTCCGCGCTCGCGCCTGCTTTGCCTGGAGAACACGCACAATCGCTGCGGAGGCGCTGTGCTGAGTCCGGTCCAGATGCGCTCGTTAGCGGCGGTAGCCCGTAACCACGGGCTGCGCCTGCACGTTGACGGCGCGCGTATCTTTAACGCCGCCGTAGCCCTGGGGGTTTCCGCTCGCGAGCTGGCCGCCGAGGCGGACTCGGTCACTTTCTGCCTCTCCAAAGGGCTGGCGGCGCCGGTAGGGGCGGTCATCTGCGGCTCGCGCGAGTTCATCGCCGAGGCTCGCCGCAGTCGCAAGGCCGTCGGCGGTGGCATGCGCCAGGCGGGCATCTTGGCGGCGGCGGGCATTGTCGCGCTGGAGGAGATGATCGACCGGCTGGCCGAGGACCATGCCAACGCCCGGCTGCTGGCCGAGGCGATTGCCGGCATGCCCGGTTTGGAGATCGACCCGGCTACCGTGCGGACCAATATCGTTATCTACAATGTTACCCATCCTTCGCTCACTCCGGCCCAGGTATCGGCGGCCCTGAAGGAGCGTGGGGTCCTGATCAATCCCACTGAGGGCCGCAGCATGCGCGCCGTAACCCACTATGGCATCGAGCGGGGTGATGTGGAAAAGGCCATCGTGGCCCTGGGTGAGGTCATGAACTCGGCTGCATAGCGCTGCGAACAAGAGACAAAGGCGCGTGAGAGGCGACAAGGCAATCGCTCAACTCGGGCTGGAACAGAGTGCCCTCGCCGGGCAGGTGGCGGTAGTCAGCGGCGCCGGGCGCGGCATCGGGCGTGAGCGGCGCGAGCATTGGCCTACCTGGGCGCAGCCGTCATCGTTGCCGAGATCGACGAGACGAGCGGCGCCGAGACGGCTTCGCTCATCCGCTCTGCTGTGCAAAGCCTTTCTGCCGGCCATGCTGGCACAGGGCAGCGGCACCATCATCAACATGGTCTCGACCGATGCCATGCCTGGCATCTCCGCCTACATAGCGACCAAGCAGGGCATCGCCGGTTTTAGCCAGTCGCTGGCGGCGGAGATGGGTGGACGGGGCGTGCGCGTGGTCGCCTTCGGCCCAGGCATGGTCGATACGCCGGCAATCCGCGACCTAGCCCCTGACCTGGCGCCGCTCTTGGGTCTGAGCGAACGACAGTTTCTAGAGATATCGCTTCACCCGGCATACGAGGGTTTAATGCCCGCGACCGACGCGGGCGCAGCCACGGCTTACCTGGCCGCTCGCCTGGCGGGGGAGTATCACGGCGAGGTCGTTGACGGCTACACGGTGCTTGAGCGCGCCGAATACCTGGCGCTGGCGGCAGGCCAAGGTGTGGATGTGGCGCAGGCGGGGCTTGCCGGCGTCACCCATGGCGATACACTTGTGGAAGCCCTCGACCTCGCGCGCCGGCTGGCCGAGATCGCCCGGCAGACAGATGCCGAGTTCGACCGCTTGCCCTTCTTCGCGCGCACCATCGCGCGTACTGCCTTCCGTCGACAGGCCGGCCGGAGCGTAAAGGACTGGAAGCACCTGGCTGATGACCTGGCCGCGCGGCTGGAGCGCTGCCGGGCCGGCGACCGGGCTGCGCTCGAGGAACTCGAAAGCAACGTGGCTTGGTTGGCTCAGATGCTGATGCGGTTTGCGGGCTACTGTCGTGAGGCCCCGGCAGCCACGGCGCGCATGTCCAAGGACCGCGAATTCCTGCGCCAGGTGACGGAGACCATGGCCAAGCGCGAGGCCGTGGCAAGGCGGCTCGCGGCGCTGCTGGAGGGGACAGCCGGCGGCGATGGTTGACGTCAGAGGGTGACCGGGAGACTGAAGGAGAAGGTGGAGCCTACGCCCGGCTCGCTTTCCACCCAGATGCTCCCACCATGGGCTTCAACCAGCCTGCGTGTGATGTGGAGACCCAATCCCAGCCCCTCACGAGCCTCTTGGGTCGCCCGCGCCCGGTAGTATCGCTCAAAGATGTGCGGAAGCTCCTCGGGTGGGATGCCCCGACCGCGATCGGTGACTGAGGTGATCACTGCATCCCCCTCCTGTCGCGCGCGCACCACAATCGGCGTACCCGGCGCCGAGTATTTGAGGGCGTTGGACCACAGGTTGGTGAGTATGCGCTCCAGGCGGGTGGGGTCGGCGGAGACGGACGGCAGGCCTGCCGGCATGGCGATCTCGATGCGCACTGTCTCCAGGCTCGGCGCAAGTCGCTGCTTCAGGTCGAGCGCAAAGGACTGCAGATCGACAGGCCGGCGCTCCAGCCGGATCTGCCCAGACTCGGATCTGGCGGCATCGACCAGGTCTTGGATCATCGTATCCATGCGTTGGGCGGCGGCGACGACCGTCCGGGCGTCCTCACGCTCGCGGTCCAGGCCGGCCTTGGCTAGCCGCCGCTCCAGTAGCTGAGCGGGGCCAAGCACAGCCTGTAGCGGGTTGCGCAGGTCGTGTGAGACGGCGCGGAGCAGGTCCTCCATCTGCTCCTGCAACTCGTGCAGGGCAGTGACATCGGTGAAGGTGACCACAGCACCCAGGATCTCGCCTTCAGGCGTGCAGATAGGCGCAGCACTTCCTGTGGCCCACATTTCCCCTCTGCGCTCAGGATGCAGAACCAGCGTGATATCGCGCACCGTCTCCCCGTGCAAGGCGCGCCAGGTGGGAATTTCCTCCACCGGCATGCGCTTGCCGGTGGGCGTCTCGACGCGCAGGTTTTGCCAGCCTACCGGCACTGATGAGCCCACGTACTCCATGGGCACGTTGAGGAGCTCCATGGTCCGTGCGTTGATGCGGACCAGTTCCCCCGTGCGGTCAAAGATCATCAATGCATCACCAATGGAAGCGAGGGTGGCATCGAGCTCCGAGGCGCGACGCTGCACTTCCGCCAGAAGGCGCTCGCGTTCCTCCTGCAGTTCGTGTACGGGCGTCAGATCCGTAAAGGTAGCCACTGCACCCAGTTGCCGCCCTTCAGGCGTGACGATGGGTGCCGCACTGACCAGCACCCAGGCGCACTCATCGATGGTAGGCCGGTGCGTGACGAGCAGAGTGCCCTCCACTGTCTCGCCATGCTGCAGGGCACGGGTCATCGGCAGTTCTTCGGGCGGCACCGGCTGGCCGTCCACCGTCCGAAACTGATACAGGCGGATGCGTTCGGCAAACGGAAGCTTGCGCTGTTCTGGGGTGAGGCCCTGCAGCCGCTCGGCGGTTGGGTTCATGCGAACCAGCTCGCCGGCGAGGTTGTAGATGACGAGGCCATCCGTGATGGCCGAAAACGCCGAGTCTGTCTCGGCCAGGCGTCGCTCGGCGGCGGCTTGGGCGGTCTGGACCTGATGATAGAGACGGGCGTTGGCGATGGCCAGTGCCGTGCGCTCCGCCAACGCCTCGGCCAGTGCCAGGTCGGCCTGATCGAAGCGCCGGCGCCCGCCGGTGATCGCGAACGATATCGCACCCAGGATCCTGCCGCGGGCGGGCAGTGGCACGACCATAAAAGATCGCGGGTGGGGCGTGGGGATGAGCCCAAGCTGCCAGGCATCCTGCGCGAGTCTCTCCGGCAAACCCGGGCCGATCTGGGAGACCAGCAGTGGCCGGCCCTCTTCGAGCACCTGCTGGTAGGCCTCGCTGCGGTCGGCCTCCGGCGGGTGCGCCTGCTGGTGCCGGCGGCTTGCTTCCTCCTGGGCATGGTCGACGCTGGCCACGGCAAACTCGCGCGGCGCTCCGTCTTCGCCGGGCGCATCGATGAGACACCAATCGGCCAGCGTCGGCACGGCCAATCGGGCGACGCTGCGCAGCATCGCCTCGAGATTCAGCGAGGAGACGAGGACTCTGCTCGCCTCGGCGAGCAGGCCCTGTGCCCCCTCGATGCGTTCCAGTTCGGCAAGTCGGGCGCGCAGCGCCTCATTCTCCCGAGCCAGCTCGGGGCAGCGCTCGTCCGCACGCTTCTCGATCTCACTCAACCCTTCGTGTATGCCTCGCACCGTACCCTCCACAAGCCTGTGGCCTGGCGCAGGCCAGCACGTTTCGGGCCAGCGGGCCCCGGTTCGAGGGCGAGTAGGTCCCCGTCGCTTGGCCCTTCGTGCGGGGAAGACAGTGTCTGTCCCCAGCTCCTCGTTTCTCGCCCGTGAGGCAGGCACCGGGGGAAGGCGATACAGTCAGGGCCTCGACTCACGGCTCGCGCTGCTCGAGAAGGAGCACTGCACCAGCGCCGAAGAGTGTGCTCTCCTCGCGGGCGGCGCGCCACCCGGCCGAGATTGCAGCACCTTTCAGGGCAGCCAGGGGATAGCGGCATGTCCGCACCTGCAGAGTGGCGCCATACGGGGCCGACACCCGCAGCGCATCCTGGCCATCGGGCAGCCTGATCCGCAGCGGACCAAGGGACATCTCGGCCGGAAGCAGGGTGCTGAGCCAGCCGTGGATCGCAGATAGGCGCGCAGCCGGCCGCCGCCCCAGGGGCAGCAAGCGGCGCGCCACGCGCAACTGGCTGGGGTAGGCAAAGCAAGCCTCACCTTCCTGTTCGATCAGCCCGCCCTGGACCTGCCCGAGCCTGTGCACCAGGGCTGCCATCGTGGCCAGGTTTCGCTTCCGCTCGCCGCTGATCATTCTGCCGACTCCCCACTCGTCGGTAAGCACCGCGGTGAGGATGGCCGTATGCGCGCGCTCGCGGATGAAGGCATAGCGTGCCTTCTGCACCACGAGGTTGTCGTAGCAGCCGGCCCAGTGATCGATCAGGAGATGGGGCGCAGGCGCAAGGATGCGCTCGAGGTCGTCGGCGCTGTCCATGTTTCCCCAGACCACCTGGCCACGGACGCCCGCTTCCTGCAGCTCGGCATTGGCCTCGGCGACGAGCGCTTCGTTCCACTCCAGCGCGTTTACCTCGACATTCCGCCCTTGAGCCGCCAGGGCCGTGGCGATCCGCACCAGCTCCTCGCCGCTGCCGACGCCGACGCCGGCCAGCCGGACCGTCTCGCCCGCGGGCGCCCGCTCCTGCAGGTAGCTGACCGCAACCCTGACGGCCTGGTGCCGCGCCAGGAGGGCAGGCGGGATCTCCCTGAGGCCGCCGGCCCGCCGCTCGGCAAGGTAGCGCGTCACTTGCGGAGCCCTCCAGAAACGACGTTCGATCTCGGCCATGCCCTGCAGCACGGCTCGCTGCTCCGCCTCGCCCAAACCGGCTACCAGGGCTAGCAGATGGCTCTTGTTCGTCGGCACGCCGAGCAGCGGGATCCTGTTCGCGCGCACCCTGCCGACGACGGGGACCGCACCCAGTTCCTTCGCATAGAGGTCCAGGAACGCCTTGGGCGAGTCCATGCCGAGAAGGGCCAGCAGGTGTGCTGCTGCGCCGTCCCTGGGCCTCAGCAGGATGTCGGCGTCCAAGCGGATTCTGCCCTGAGCGTCCCTCTGGCGAGGCACAAAACGCGCCTCATACTCGGCATGCTTGTCCCGGGCAATCTCCCACAATCGCGCCGCTTCGCGGCGCCGGTTGTTCCGCGCAATCATGGTCTACTATACCAACCCTTTCGGCCGCGCTTGCTGCCGCGCTGCTGCAACCCATTGCACTCCTGCGTACGCAGCACGCGGGGTAGCGGCCGGATGTGTCGCAAGTTGACATATTGTACCATAGAGAGTCCTTGGAGACAATTCGTCTGCTGCAGTGTGCCCAATGGCCTGAGTCGCATTTGCAGTGTGACACATTCTCTGCTATAATGCGGGGCGTTCGGGGCGTAGCGCAGCCCGGTAGCGCACTTGAATGGGGTTCAAGTGGTCGGAGGTTCAAATCCTCTCGCCCCGACAGCAGAGCCTCGGTCGCACAACGTGTGGCCGAGGCTCTTTGCGCTTGTGCTCGTAGTGCAGCCCGTGCGCCGCACTTACAGGGTTCAAGTGGTCGGAGGTTCAAATCCTCTCACCCCGACGGCAAAGCCCTCGGCTAAGACCGAGGGCTTTTGCGTTAACTACAACTCTGCGCACAACAATTCGGCCTGCTAGAGCACGGTTTGTGTCGCCTTTTCCTGCTTGGCGGGCTCGGTGGACGACTTGGCCAAGGCTGAGCGCACGGCTTGGAAAAAGGTCACGTCGTCTCGGATGCGCGCTGTCTCGGGGTGGGGGACGGCCAGCGCAAAGGCCTGAGAGAGGCGGGTGACGGCCTCCAGCAGCCTGGGCTTGCCCTCCTCCTGGGCCAGGATGTGCTCCTGGGCGGCCGGCAGAAGGCCGAGTCGCTGGGCGGGCGTGCCGGCGACCCACAGGGACCAATCAAAGCTGTGGAAGAGATCGCAGCAGATTTCATACTTCTCCAGCATGACGGCGACGGCCTCTTCCTGGTTGATGGCCGTCTGCCCGCTGCCGCCGCTTTCGGTGTAGTGGGAGAGGGCTTGGCGGAGCTGATCGGCCAGGCCGAGGTAATTCACAACGAGGCCGCCGGGCTTGTCTTTGAAGACGCGGTTGACGCGGGCGATGGCCTGCATCAGGCCGTGGCCGCGCATGGGCTTGTCCACATACATGGTGTGCAGGCAGGGCGCGTCAAAGCCGGTGAGCCACATGTCGCGCACGATGACGATCTTTAGGGGGCAGGGGATCTGCTGTTGTAGGCCAGAAGCTGGTTGAAGGCGCTCCAGATGATGGCGTTCTCGTCGGCGGGGTTCTTGAGCTCGATCACCGCCACGGACAGGCCGTTGAGAAAGAGCACCACATCGGGCCGGCGGTTGTGGCCGCCCTCGACGATGGTGAACTGGTTCACGGCCAGCCAGTCGTTGGTAAGAGGATCGCCATAATCCACCAGGCGCACCCGCGCACCGGCGATGGAGCCGTCGGGGCGGAGGTACTCCACCTCGACGCCGTTGACGAGCATATGGTGAAAGGCGCGGTTGTTGGCCACAAGCGACGGGTGCTGGAGCTGGGTAATCTTGCGCAGCGCCTCGGCGATGGATTCGGTGACAGCGGCCATCTACCTGCCCCTACTCTCTTGTGGGTTGGGTTCTCGCCGTCGAGATCCCAACGCTGCGGGTTGTCGTTGATGTAGCGTTGTATCTGTTCCAGTTCCCGCGCGTCACGGACGATGTGCTCGTAATAGTTCCGTTGCCAGACCGATACCCCCACTACGCCGGCCATCTCTCCGGCCCGTTTTGTCACAGCCGATTTGCAGGAGCGCACGATGGCGCCGAGGGAGCCCGGGGCAACACGGTGGGGCATGGGCACGTCACCACATTGGGGTAGGGGCGCATCACGTAGGGACGCGTCGGTGTAGGGGCGCAGCATGCTGCGCCCCTACACCGACACCACCAATACCAACACCACCACGCGCCCCCACGATCCCCACATTCCGCGCGGCCCCAACGCCATGCGCCCCGATGATGATGATGCCATGGACGTGGTTGGGCATGATGACCCATGCGTCGAGGTCGACGGCGGCAAAATGCTCAGGAATGGCCTGCCAACAGGCCTCCGCTACCTTGCCCAGGGGGCTGAGTCACACCGTCGCATCGGCCACCTCACCGAAGAGGCACTGGCGCCCGGCGGTGACGAGGGTGACGAAATAGGCGCCTACCTGGGCATAGTCGTAGCCAGGCAGGCGGATCGATCTGCGGTGATGCCGCTCCCCATCTTGGACCATGGCCTTCCCTCCGTAGGCGTGCCGATCATGCCGAGACGCCCCTGGGTTGGGGCAGGGGCGCAGCCTTCGGCCTGCG
>DAOUGZ010000245.1:0-2623 GCA_034428955.1 Anaerolineae bacterium
CGTCGATGCGCGCCGCGTCCGAGAACTCGGTGGGGATGGTGCGGAAGAACTGGCGCAGCATAAAGATGGTATAGGCGCTGGCGAAATACGACGGTACGACCAGCGGCCGGTAGGTGTTGACCCAGCCCAGGCGCTTGAAGATGATGAACAACGGGATCATGGTGACCTGGCTGGGGATCATCATCGTCATCAGGCAGAACGAAAAGACCCAGTCGCGGCCGGGCCACTGGATGCGCGAGAACCCGTAGGCGACGACGGCGTTGGAGAGAACGGCCCCCAGGGTCACCGGCAGGGCGTAGCGCAGCACGGTGTTTAGCGCATAGAGGGAAAAGTTGTCGACATTCCAGGCCTCCCAGTAGTTGATCCAACGCGGCGGCACCGGGAACCAGACGGGCGGGATGGTGTAGACCTGGGAGGCGTTCTTGAGGGCCGACATGGCCATCCAGTATAGCGGCAGCACAAAGCTGGCCGACAGCACGATGATGGTGGTGTATTTGGCAACCTGCAGCACCCACCAGAGGGTGCCGTGCCTCTTCCTTCGCCTCTGCTGCGCGCCGGCCCGCCCGGGCGCGGGTGTTACCTGAACACTCATTGCAGACTCCTCACGCATCGCTACTCGCTACTGTCCGCATAGTAGACAAACCGGCTGGAAGACCTGAACAGGATAAAGGTAAAGACCACGACGATGACGAACAGGATCCAGGCCATGGCCGAGGCTTTGCCCATGCGCAGGTATCGGAAGGCGTTGCGGTAGAGGTGCAGGGCATAGAACTCGGTGGATTCGCTGGGTCCGCCCCCGGTGAGCAACCAGGGGAGGGTGAAATCCTGAAAGCCGCCAATGAGCCCCGTGACCAGGGTGAAGAGAACCACCGGCGAGCAGAAAGGAATGGTGATGTTGAAGAACTGCTGAACGCCGTTGGCCCCATCCACCGTGGCCGCTTCGTACAGCTCGCGCGGCACGTTCTGCAGGGTAGCCAGGAAGAGCACCATGGAGTAGCCGCAACCCCACATGCCGATGAGGATCAGCGTGGGCTTGGCCAGGCCAGGGTTGGTCAGGAAGGGAATGGCCGGCAGCCCCAGGCCCTTGAGCACGGCGTTGATGGCGCCAAACTGGGGGTTGAGCAGATAGCCCCAGACCATGGCGATCACCGCCGCCGGCACGATGGACGGGAAGAAAAAGATGGCCCGGAAGAGCGGCCGCCAGACGATGCGCGTGTTCAGCAGGCTGGCCAGCAGAAAGGCGGTGATCACGCTCAGGGGCACGCCGAGCCCCACATAGTAGAGGGTGTTGGGGATGACGACGCGGAAGTGGGGATCGTTGGTGAACAGGTCCGTATAGTTCTTGAGCCCGATGAAAATGGGCGGCCGCAACAGATCGTAACGGGTAAAGCTATAGTACAACGAAGAGACTAGGGGATAGACGATCCACGCCAGGAAACCGAGTACCCATGGCGATATAAAGATCAGCCCCGTCAGCAACTGGCGCCGCTGATTCGCCGTCAGGCCACGGCGCCTACGAATTGCAGCAATCAAAACTCACCTCCAACCCATCTACCCCAACCACGAAATCCTTCAGGGGTGGCGGGATGGCCGGCTTGGTTGGCCATCCCGCCACCCATCAAGAGACCCCATACCGGCTTGCAAAAGCTCTGAGGCTTGCTGCCAGGCCTGACAGGTCTCGGAGACCTGTCAGGCCTG
Source organism: Anaerolineae bacterium (assembly GCA_034428955.1). Lineage (GTDB taxonomy): Bacteria > Chloroflexota > Anaerolineae > SpSt-313 > SpSt-313 > DAOUGZ01. Next base: position 1,699 of record DAOUGZ010000245.1, read on the forward strand.
GCCCGTTTGGAGATCTCGTAAGGTTCGGGCCTCAGCGCTCAGGATGTAAACCCCGCGGCCGTGTACTCGTCTTCGCAGCGCTTCTGCAGCTCGGCGGCGGCCTCGGCCGGGGTCATCTCGTTGCGGTTGACCTTGTCCTTGACGTTCAGGTACTCGTTGCTGGCAAACTCGGTGATCTCGCACAAGGCGGGCGAGTGCCACTCGGTCGCTTCGTTGGCGGACTGGAAGTAAAAGTCCAGGCCGGGGTAGACGGAGGCATCTACCGTATCGTAGTAAGACTTGATGGCCGGCAGCCAACCCAGGTTGTTGAAGAAAGCGTCGCAGGCTACCTGGTGGTTCATGAGTTCAGCGATCTTGAAGGCCAGCTCGATTTGCTTAGCGCCCTGGAAAAAGACGATCAGGTGGCCGCCGGAGCACTGCGGCCGGACGCCGCGGCGGCTCTCGGGCACCGGCAGCCAGGTGGCGCGGTTGTGCTCGGCCACCTCGGGCGCCGAGTTGGCCGTCTCACCAGGGTGCCAGTAGCCCTCGATGATCATCGCCTCGACCTCGGCGTTGTAGGCGCCGCCCCAGGTGTCGCGGCCTTCTACGGAGTAGACGCTGGCCAGGTTATCCACGCCGACCAAGTCGACAAACTTTTTCTGCGTGTCAAAGGCCTCGACCATCTTTTCGTTGTTGATGTCGAACGTCTTGTTCTCTTCATCGAACCAGTTCCAACCCCAGGAGGTCGTCACCATCCAGCCGCCGGCATACCAAAAACCTTGTCTTGAGCGATTGCCGATGAATATTCCTTGCTGTATAATAGCAAATAGTCCCCATTCTAGGGTGACCCTCGGGACCGGATTCGGCCCACTTGCGGACTCGGACAGGACGTGAAGAGCGGACATGCTGCCCCGGGATGAGTTCCTGAAATACCTTCGTGAGGGCC
>DAOUGZ010000246.1:0-15021 GCA_034428955.1 Anaerolineae bacterium
GGCAGGCCCTCTGGTGTGCCCGGGTGCGGGATAATGGGGGGCACGTTTGTTGCTCGGTGAAGACAGCCGTCTGAGGAAGGTGCAGAAGAGAGACGATGGCGGACTCGATCATGAAATCCAGCGAGATACCTGGGACAGCGGAGGAGATCGAAACCTACCTGAGGAAGCAGCGAACGCCCGAAGTCGCGGCGCTTGGCCTCCCGGATGAGCTGGTGGTGCCCTGCTACCAGCTCTCGATCGCCAATGTGCCGGCCACCCTGGCGCGCATCCTAGGGGGGCAGTTGAGGGGTGTGGAGCCGCCGCTTCCCGAGCACCTCTGGGCCGATCTGGCCGATGGGGTGCAGCGGATTGTGTGGCTGATCCTCGACGCCGTGGGCTGGGTTTGCTTCAGCCAACTGCTGAATGAGGAGAAGGATCTACAGAACGGTTGGCTGGGGAAGGCCTGCCGACTGTTTCCGATTACCTCGGTGGTGCCGACGACCACCACCTCGGCGCTGATCTCTCTCTGGACGGGAGCGACCCCGGCGCACACGGGGATGATGGGGCACACAATGCTGCTGCGCGAGTTCGGCCTGGTCGCCGACATGCTCAAGCTCGGGCCGGTCGGGGTGCAACCGCGTGATCAGCTCATTGCCCGTGGGTTGGACCTGCAGACGTTCGTACCGGTGCCGGGCCTGGCCACGTTGCTGGCCCGGCAGGGAATTGTGACCCGCTCGCTGATCAACGTCGACCTGGCGACGACCGGCTTCTCGCGGCTCAGTTTCCGCGGTGTGGAGGGCGTCATCCGTTTTGTCACGGCGGCGGATATGTGGGTGCGCATGCGCGAGACGCTCTGCACCCACTGCGACGAGCGGCTCCTTCTGGTGGGCTATCTCTCCGAATTCGACGGTATTGGGCACGTTGAAGGGCCGGGGAGCGATGCCTGGCGGGCGGTGATGCGTGCCCTGACCTTTTCGCTGGAGCACGAGTTCCGTGAGCGCCTCTCGCCTCGTGAGCGCCAGGGGACACTGCTGGTGGTGACGGCCGACCATGGGCAACTCCAGCAGGTGGCGAACCTGGTGCGAATGACAGACTATCCTGGGCTCATGGAGGACTTGCTCCTGCCGCCGACGGGCAGCCCACGGGCGGTCTGCTTGCACACCGGCCAGGGGCGCAAGGAGTTTGTGCGCAACTATGTCGGCCGGCGCCTGGGAGAGCAATTCGCCGTGGTGGACTCAGCCGCTGCCCTAGCGGCAGGGCTGTTCGGCACCGGGGAGCCGGACAGCCAGGCTCGCTACCGCGTAGGAGACCTGATGCTCTTTGCGCGCGACTATTACGCACTGGATCCGCTCGGCAAAACGACCCCCATGCCGGGCTTGCATGCCGGGCTCGATGTGCAGGAGATGCTCGTGCCGCTCTTGTTGCTGCGGCTGGATTAGGGCAGTTGCGCGCCTGCCAGAAGGGCCTGCACCTGCTGCACAACGTTGACCCGCGGCATAAGTGAGACCTCTGGATTCCAGCGCAGCTTGGCCTCGACCGAGTTGCCCTTGAGGGTGCGCGAGCTGACGGTCAAGCGCACCGGCACACCGATGAGGTCAGCATCGTTAAACTTGACGCCGGCCGTCTCGCTGCGGTCATCGTAGAGCACCTCCAGCCCGGCGGCCCCCAGTTCGCTGTAGAGCGTGTCTGCCGCCTCCGCCACCTCCGGCCGGTCCAGACCCAGGCCGACCAGGTGCACCTGGAAGGGGGCGACGGCTGGGGGCCAGATGATGCCCTTGTCGTCGTGGTGCTGCTCGACGATAGCAGCCATGAGCCGGCCGGCGCCGATGCCGTAAGAGCCCATGACGATAGGGCGCGTGTTGCCGTTCGGGTCCAGGAAGGTGGCGCCGACGGCCTCGCTGTAGCGGGTGCCGAGCTTGAAGAGGTGGCCGATCTCGATGCCGCGCGACTCGCCGAGGATGCCGGCACAGCGAGGGCAGGGCAGCCCGGCGCGGGCCGTGCCGATATCGGCAATAGTGTCGGCCTCAAAGTCGCGGGGGTAGTTGACATTGACGTAATGGTAGCCGGGACGGTTGGCGCCCGCGACCCAGTTTACCGCGCCGAGCACCGACTCGTCGGCGATGGTGCGCACGCCGCGGATGCCGACCGGCGAGGCATAGCCGGGGACGATGCCGTTCTGGCGCAGCTCGTCTTCTGTGGAGGCGCGCAGGGTTGTGCCGCCGAGCAGGTTCGAGAGTTTGGTCTCGTTGACCGAGAGGTCTCCACGGATGGCAACAAAGACCACTTGGCCCTCGCCGGTGGTGTAAAAGACCGCCTTGAGGGTGTGCTCAATGGGCACGCCCAGGTAGGTGGCGACGGCCTCGATGGTGGTTGTTTCGGGGGTGGGCACCGCTTCCATGGGCCGTGGCTCCTCGGTTGCTGCCTCGCCGCGGCCGAATTCGGCGCGCTCGACGTTGGCGCTGTAGGAGCAGCCCTCACAGCGAATGAGTGTGTCTTCGCCCACATCGGTGAGCACCATGAACTCGTGGGATAGGACGCCCCCCATCATGCCGGTGTCGGCCTCGACGGCGACATGGTCCAGGTGGCAGCGGTTCCAGATGTTGACATAGGCCGCATACATCTCGGGGTAGAACTCGTCGAGGCCCGCCTGGTCGGCATGGCAACTGTAGGCATCCTTCATGACGAACTCGCGGGTGCGCACCAGGCCACCGCGCGAGCGCGGCTCGTCGCGGAATTTGGTCTGGATGTGGTAGACCATAAAGGGCAACTGGCGGTAGGAAGAGACCTCGGTCTTGAGCAGGTTGACGACGACTTCTTCGTGGGTCATGGCGATGACCAGGTCGTGCCCGAAGCGGTCCTTGAGGCGCGCCAGGGCCGGCCCCGGGGCAGGGGCCTGGTAGCGCCCGGTGGCCTGCCAGATTTCCGCCGGGTGGACGACAGGCATCAGCATCTCCTGCCCACCGATGGCGTCCATCTCCTCGCGCATGATCTGCTCGATCTTTTGGAGGACGCGCCAACCCAGGGGCATGAAGGTATAGATGCCGGCGGCGAGTTGGCGAATCATGCCTGCCCTGAGCAGCAGGCGGTGGCTGGCGAGTTCGGCCTCGGCCGGCGCCTCGCGCAGCGTTCGGCCCAAGAGTCCGGATAGACGCATTGCTGTGCCTCCTTCGCTGGCCGGGAGGTATGGGCTGCTGCGACCGGCCGCGGAACAGCCAGAGTATACATCCCCACCAGAACCCGGGCAAGCGCGCCGGCCTGCTTGACCGGCGCCCCTGCTCTTCTATAATGCCTGTGAGATAACCGGGAGGGAAGAGGCATGGCGCTGGCAATACAGACGTTGGTTGTGGGACCGCTGCAGACGAACTGCTACCTGGTGAGCTGTACAAAGATGAAGGAAGCGGTGGTCATAGACCCGGGGGATGAGGCGCCGCGCATCCTGCGGGAGATCAAAAAGGCCGGCCTGAGCCTGCGGCTGATCGTGAACACGCACGCCCATTTCGACCATGTCGGTGCCAATGGACCCTTGCACGAGGCTACCGGTGCGCCGATCGCCATCCACTCGCAGGATGCGGAGGCTCTGACGCTGCCGGTGGCCATCTTTGGCCTGACGTTCAAAGAGCCGGTGAGCCCGCCGGCGGAGCGGTTGCTGGAGGATGGCGAGGAGATCGCTGTCGGTGAGGAGACGCTTCAGGTGCTGTACACGCCCGGCCACACGCCGGGGGGCATCTCGCTGTACCACATCCTCCGTCCTGCCGTGTTCAGCGGCGATGCGCTCTTTCAGATGGGTATCGGGCGGACCGACTTGCCCGGCGGCGACACCGAGACGCTGGAGCGTTCGATCAGAACCCGCCTGTTCACCCTGCCGGATACCACGGTCGTCTACCCGGGGCATGGCCCGGTGACGCGTATTGGCGCAGAGCGAGCACGGAACCCATATGTGGGCGGGCTGTAAGAGCTTTCGGGCCGAATCACGGCAAGGGGCCGATCACGGCAGAGGGGCGTAGAGGCTGCCGACCACCTCCTGTCCCGGCGCACTCTGACAGTAGCGGGCGAAGGCGCGGGCCTTGGCGGGCGGCCCCCAGCGTGTGACCAGGGTGATGGGATGGGCGATGGGGTAGGTACCGGCGGGGGCCTCTGCAGGCAAGAGCCCCTCGATAGCGAGGGCCTTGACACCGTCGCGGGCCCAGGCGCTGCTTAGATAGCCGATGGCCGCCGGATGATCGGCGACATAGTCGGCGATCGCCGGGTCGTTGGGCAAGACCACGGCGGTGCCGGCCATGCGCTCGCCCCTGAGGATAGCCGCCTCAAAGGCCTCCCTGGCTGTGGCCCCCTGCTCACGGCCGACCAACTGGATGGGCACATCCGGCCCGCCGACCCCATTCCAACGGAACTCGAGCCCTGCATAGATGTCGGAGAGCTGAGTCATAGTCAGTTCCTGGATGGGATTGCTGGGGTGGACGACCAGCGCTAGGTGATCGACCGCCAGCGACCAGGCGCGCAACCGCGGTCGCCCATCCTCGGGGTTCAAGAGCTCGACTGGCTTTGGGGGGCGCTCCAGCAAAGCCACGTCGGCTCGCCCAGAGGCGACCATGGCCAGAACGTCCTCCGTGCTGCCCTCTCGCACGGGCAGCAGCGCATACTCCCCCAGTGCAGCATACTCGGCAGCCAGAGCATCGGCCAACGGCCGCGTCGCCGGTACACTCGCCAACTGCAGGTTGAGTATGGCCGGTGGCTTCGGAGGCGGCGAGCAGCCGGCGCCGACCAGGCCGAATAGCAGCACGGTGAGCACGAGCAGGGCACGGAAAGGAAGCGACATCGGTCTCCGGGTCCGGTTCTAGCGCACGAGCGCAACGATCAGCCCCAGCAAGCCCACGGCAGCGCAGTAGGCGGCGAAGGGCAACAGACTGTGGCGCTGCAGGTAGCGCAGGAGCAGGCGGATCACCAAGTAGCCACTGACCAGCGAGGCCGTGAAGCCGATCAGCATGGCGCTGGTGTGGCTGCCTAGGCCGCCCGCATCGGCCAGCTTGACCAACTGCAAGAGTCCGGCGCCGGCGATGACCGGCGTGGCCAGGAGAAAGGAAAAGCGCGCTGCCTCGCTGCGGTTCATGCCCAGGAAGCGCCCCGCCGAGATCGTAGCCCCCGAACGCGAGATGCCCGGGGCAATGGCCAGGGCCTGGAAGGCCCCGATGAAGAGGGCGTGGCGACCGCCGAGATTCTCCAGCGCGAGCGGTTGCGCAACCCAACGCTCACCGGCCCACAGGAGGCCTGCCGTCACGAGGAGGAAGGCGGCGGCCCAAACCGGCGCATGGAAGAGGCTCTCGAACAGATCCTCGGCCAGGATGCCCAGAACGGCTGCCGGTACCGAGCCGATCACGAGCGCCCAGGCCGCTTTGGCCCGGGGCACCGCCAGCGAGCGCTGGCGTATGCTCGCCAGCCAGGCGATGGCCAGAGTGACGAAATCACGCCAGAACACGGCCAAAACGGCGACGAGGGTGCCCAGGTGGACCATGGTATCGAAAGGCAGGACAAGGGCCGGGTCCATCTCGTTCCAGCCAAAAAGCCAGGGCACGAGAACGAGGTGGCCGGAACTGGATACGGGTATGAATTCGGTCAATCCCTGCACCAGCCCCAGAATGAGGGCCTGGAGTGCGTTCATGTGGCCTCCGTTTGCTGTCGCCGAGCGCGCCGCTGGCGGTAGATCTCGGCGCTGCGCAGGCGCCTCTCCTCCTGGACGGGCGTGTATTCGGCAAGGAATTCGGTCTTGAGGGTGTCAAAGCGGTCGGCGGCGATGGCCGCACGGATCTCGCGCATCAGGCCGACGAGGAAGGCGAGGTTGTGGATCGAGTTCAGAACCAGCCCCAGAATCTCGTTGGCCATCAGCAGATGCCGCAGGTAGGCGCGAGAAAAGTGCCGGCAGGTATAGCAGCAGCAGTGCTCCTCGATGGGGTGCTCGTCCTCGGCGAACTGGGCATTTCGCAGGTTCAGCCGCCCCTGCCGGGAGAAAACGGCGCCGTTGCGCGCCAGGCGTGTGGGGAGGACGCTGTCAAACATGTCTACGCCACGGTTCACACCCTCAAAGAGGTCCTCCGGCGAGCCGACGCCCATGAGGTAGCGGGGCTTGCTGGCCGGCAGGCAGGGCGTTGTCGCTTCCAGCATGGCCCAGGTCACCTCTTTGGGCTCGCCCACGGCCAGCCCGCCGATCCCATAGCCGGCGAAGGGCATCTCGCTGAGGACGTAGGCGGATTCCTCCCTGAGGTCGCGAAAACCCCCGCCCTGCACGATGCCAAAGAGCGCCTGGTCGTGGCGCTGGTGAGCGACGAGACAGCGCTCGGCCCAGCGATGGGTGCGCCGCATGGCCGCCTCGGCCTGTTCGCGGTCCAGAGGCTGCGAGCACTCGTCGAAGGCCATGATGATATCCGCGCCAAGAAGTTCCTGGATGTGGGTTGCCTTCTCCGGCGTGAGCATGTGCTCCGAGCCGTCGATGTGCGAGCGAAAGATCACGCCCTCGTCGCTGATGCGGCGGAGGTTCTCCAGGCTAAAGACCTGGAACCCGCCACTATCGGTCAGGATCGGACCCTCCCAGCCCATGAAGCGGTGCAAGCCGCCCATGCGGTCAACCAGTTCGGCCCCTGGGCGCAGGTACAGGTGGTAGGTGTTGGCCAGAATCAGCGTGGCGCCCAGCTCTCGTACCTGATGTGGGGTCAGCGTTTTCACCGTGGCCTGGGTGCCTACCGGCGCAAAGACGGGCGTCTCGATGGGTCCGTGCGGCGTCTCGATCAGGCCAAGACGCGCACCACTGGCGGCCTCTACGTGGCGCAGTTCAAAGCTAAACGGCATAGCCATCTCCTGTTGAGCCTGCTGTGCGGAGAGCCGCATTATACCATGCTCCCGCCATGCCTCCAAGGCCAACCCCGCTCCCCGCGCTACCCCTGAGACAGGGGGCGCACCGGGAGGGTGCGGAGCACAGGCTCGGTCGCCGGCCTTTGACAGGCCGTTGTAGTTGAGTATCCTCTCAAGCAACAGCACTTGTGCGGTCGGCGCCACTGCAGCCCTCACGGAGGTTTCAAGGCGCGCTCCGCAAGCCGGATTTGGTGTCACAGCGGCGGGCCGCAGGTTGTGGGCGAGTGCTGGAACCTTTGGGAGGGTGGTACCGTGCGAGTACTGTCAGGCAAGAGGTAGTGGGCATGGGCTGTAAGGGCCGCAAGGAGAAGCTATGGAGAGCAACGACAGGCAGCACCCCCTACGCATCGTCAACAGCGTGGCGCCGATTCGCATCTGCGACAATGGCGGTTGGACGGACACCTGGTTCGCCGGCCATGGGAAGATCTTTAACATCGGCGTGTACCCCTACGCCGAGGTGCAGATCGAAGTCTACCCCCAGGGCTACCTGGACGGGCGTGTCGTCATCTATGCCGAGAACTATGGAGAGCGCTATGTGGTCAACTCGGAGAGCGATAGCTGGGACCGGCACCCGTTGCTCGAGGCGGCGATCGAGCGCATGCGCGTGCCGGGAGATGTGTGCTTCCAGGTGACCATCTATTCCGAAGCCCCGGCGGGCGCGTCTACGGGGACATCGGCGGCGGTGACGGTGGCGCTGGTGGGGGCTCTCGATTGCCTGTCGCCTGGGCGGCTGACACCCCATGAAGTAGCCTATACGGCTCACTCGATTGAGACGGATATGCTCAAGCGACAGAGCGGGATTCAGGATCAGCTCTGCTCGGCCTATGGGGGTATCAACTATATGGAGATGTTTGAATACCCCCACGCCTCGGTGTCGCAACTGCAGGTGCCGAACTCGATCTGGTGGGAGCTGGAGCGGCGCCTGGCGCTGGTGTTCCTGGGCCGGTCGCACGATTCGTCGCGAGTACACGAAAAGGTCATCGCCGAACTTGAGAATGCCGGGCCGACCTGCAAGCAGTTGGAAGACCTGCGGGTAACGGCGGAACGCTCCCGTGATGCGGTATACTCTGGAGATTTTGCCGCCTTGGGGCGGGCGATGATCGAGAACACCGAGGCACAGGCGCGCCTGAACCCGGCGCTGGTGAGCCACGACGCGCAACGGGTGATCGAGATTGCCAGGGAGTATGGCGCCCTGGGCTGGAAGGTCAACGGCGCCGGCGGCGAGGGAGGCTCCATCACCATCCTGGGCAGTGCGCTCTCGCACGAGAAGCGGGCCATGTTGCGGGCGATCGAGGAGGATAACGGGTTGTGCAGAAGCATCCCCATCTACCTCAGCCGGTACGGGCTGCGGGTCTGGGAGGGGCTGCCGGCGCGGCGCTAGGAGCGCGCAGAGGGAGGCTGACGTGCAACGGCGAGAGGGCGAGTTTGAGGGTGAGCGCGGCGTTCGTATCTGGTACCAGTCCTGGCAACCGGAGGCGCCGAAGGCGGTCCTGGCTATCGCCCACGGGTTGGGCGAGCACAGCGGGCGCTACTGGAACGTCGTCGATTATCTGACGCCGCGGGGGTATGCCGTCTATGCCCTGGACCATCGCGGCCATGGGCGCTCCGGTGGCGCCCGCGGGCATGTGGAGCGCTTTGCCGACTTTTCGCGGGACGTGGGGCGCCTAGTAGCGCTCGCCGCGTCCGAGTGGCCCGGGCTGCCCCTGTTCCTGCTGGGGCATAGCCTGGGTGGGCCGATTGCTCTCAGCTATGCGCTGGAGCATCCGGAAAAGCTGCGGGGGGTGATCGCCTCGTCGCCTTTCTTCCGTAGCCGGATGAGGGTGCCGGCGGGCAAGCGCTTCCTGGCGAAACTGATGAGCCGCATCATGCCGGCGTACGCCCAGCACTCCCAGTTGCCGGCGACGGTGCTGTCGCACGACCCCGAGGTTGCGCAGACATACGCGAGCGACCCTCTGGTGCACGATTGGGTGAGCGCGCGCCTCTACGTCGAGATGTTCTCCACGGGGGAGATGCTCCTGGGCCGGGCGGGCGATTTCCGCGCGCCATGCCTGCTCCTCGTTTCGGGGGGCGACGTCATTGTGGACCCCGAGGCCAGCAAAGAGTTCTTTGCCAACCTGGGGAGTGCAGACAAGACGCTGCATGTGTACGAGGGCTTTCACCATGAGGGGTTCAACGAGATAGAGCGTGAGCGACCGCTGGGGGATCTGGCAGCATGGCTGGAAGCGCATCTTGCCGACGGGCCTTGAGGCCGGCCCTGCGGCTACACGATGATGTCATGATGAGCAATAACGGATTGGAGTGAACGGCATGAGCACTAGAGCGCCTCTGGACAAGAGCGGCCGGCCGTGGCGTAGCCTGCTGGAACCCAAGGCGACGCTGGTGGCGCCGGCCCTGGCAACCGGCCTGTACTTGGGGCGCGTGTGGTGCGAGAGGGGCTTGGCGGCGCGGAGTTGGCCCCTGATCGCCGCGATGGCCGGGCTGGGGCTTGTGACCGGCCTGGCGCTCGTGCTGCTCTTGCGGCGCGCGAGATGCGCGACGTGGCCGCTGCTGCTGCCGGGCATCTATGCCCTCCTGTGGCCGCAGGCCGATTCCGGGGTGGCCCTGTCCGTCGGCCTGTTGAGCGCCGTGTCGCTGCTCCTGACGGATGGGATGACCTGGCGCCCGCCACTCTGGCTGCCGGAAGCCGTGGTGGGCGCTGTGGCTCTGGGCCTGTATGTGGGCACACTGGCGCCGTCGGTGCAGCCGGCCGATGCCGGCGAGTTTCAGCTCGTGGCCTCGGTGCTGGGGATCGCCCATCCCCCGGGCTATCCGCTGTACACGCTGCTGGGCAAGGCCTTCACCCTGCTACCTCTGGGCGATGCGGCCTGGCGAGTGAACCTGTTCGCCGCCGCTTGTGCTGCGGCGACACTGGCGGTGGTGGTGCGGGCGGTGCGCCAGGCCACAGGCTCGGCCGCGGCGGGCGTGTTGGCCGCAATGGCGCTCGGCCTGGCCCCCACCTTCTGGGCGCAGGGAACGCTGGCCAACATCCGCAGCCTGACGGCGCTTCTGGCCGCGCTGTGCATGCACTGGCTGCTCTGCTATGGCCGTGAGCGGGAGGGACGCTATCTGCTCGCCTTTGCCGTCTCCTTTGGCTTGGCCGTGACCCACCACAGTTCGCTGGCCCTCCTGGGGCTGCCTTTTGTGGCCTACCTGTTGGCTGTGGACCCGCGCCTGCCGCTGCAGCCCCGCCGTTGGGCGCACGCGGCGGCCGGCTTTGCAACTTCGCTGCTTGTGCTGCTCTACCTGCCCCTGCGCAGCATGATGAACCCGGCATTCGATACCCCCTCGGTGCGCACTTGGGGCGGCTTTGTGCAGCACGCCCTGGCTCTTGGCTTTCAGGGCGATTTCCTCTACTTCCTGAACCGGCCGACGCTAGGGCTGCGGTTTGGCCTGTTGGGCGACATCCTGCGGCTCGAGTTCGGCCTGGTGCTGGGCGTGATGGCGCTGGCACTTGGGCTCTGGGCCGGCCGGCGACGCTGGCGCTGGGGGCTGCTTTGGGGTGGGGTGGCTGTGGTGAATGCCTTTGCCGCCATTACCTACCGGGCGCCGCAGACGGTGGAATACCTCTTGCCTGCCTACGTGGCTCTGGCCCTCGGGCTAGGGTTGGGGTTGGGCGAGCTGTTGCAGGCGCGTGCCTGCTGGCCGATGCCGGCCCTGGTGGGCGGGCTCGTAGCCTGCCTGGCCCTGAGCCAGGGTTTGCAGGCCTACCCCAGCTTCCGGGCACTGCACCTGGACAGCTCGGGGCGCGAGCAGGCTGTCGAGTTCCTGCAGGACGCGCCCGCGGGTGCGCTGATCCTCAGCAACTGGCATCAGGCCACGCCGCTCTGGTATCTGCAGGAGGTCGAAGGGCTGCGGCCCGACGTCACCGTGACCTACGTTTACCCCGAGGGGTCAACACCAAACTGGGAGGTGTGGGCGCGGCGCATCGGTGAGGCCGTCGTGGAGCGGCCGGTCCTGGTGACCAACCGCTTTGCCGAGTTTGACGGCCTGCCCTACCGCCTGGTAGCGCAGGGCCTTGGTTGGCGCGTGGAAGCACCGGGGGAGCGGAGCGTGCCGTCCGGGCTCGCCGGCACGCCCGAGGCTCTGGGCGACGTCGTCGAGTTCCTGGGTGTGCGTGTGGAGAGCCGTGCCGTTTCGCCCGGGCAGGCGGTCGAACTCGAGGTGGCCTGGCGAGCACAGCGGGGCTTTGATCGCAATTACTCCTGGTTCGTTCACTTGGTGGGGCCGCAGGGCATCGCTGGGCAGGCTGACCTCACCTACGCGCCGGAGCGGGTTACCCCTGGCCAGACTGTAGTGGATAGCTATCGCTTCCCGCTGCGGCCCGATGCGCCCCCCGGGGAGTATCAGCTTATCGCGGGCGCCTACTTTACTCCTGCTGAGGGTGGCTGGGAACGCCTGTGCACAGCGGACGGGCGGGACGCGATCACGCTGGGAGTGGTCGAGGTGCACCCACGGCAAGAGGCGCCGGCTACGGCTCACCCGCTCAACCAGGCGTGGGCCGACGGCTCTCGCCTGGTGGGCGTGGACTATGACGATTCGTTGCCGGGCACGCGGCGCATGTATCTGCACTGGTACCGGCCCGCGGGTGCGGCTGATCTGCAGGTGGATGTGTCCGCCTGGAATCATCCACAATTGGTGCAGGTCCGGGTGCCGGGCGGCACCGTGGGTGGGTATCTCTCCGTCGCCTGCGACGTGGCTCCTGGAGCGGGGTTGGCCAGCCTGGCGGTGACTGCCGATGGCCGGCCCGTCGCGGCGCTTGGGCCCTGGCACCGGCCGGTGGCAGCGCCGAGCTGGGCGACGCAAGGACCTGCGGCTGGGGCACGTTATCTGGACCTGGGGGGCGAGATGGTGCTCGTGGGGGCGCGATGGCACCCTCAGGAGCCGCAAGCCGGCGCCATGCTCTCGGCAGAGTTGAGCTTTGTGGCGCAGAGGCCGCTGCTTGCCGACTATGCCGTATCGCTCAGCCTGGAGGGAGATGCCTGGCGAACGCAGCACGATGGGACGCCCGCCCTGGGCGCCATTCCAACCCTAAAGTGGCTGGGCGGCTGGCGCGTGCGAGACTTGCGCTTGCTGCAGGTGCCTGTCGAGGCCGAGGGCACGGCCCGCCTGCGCTTGGCGGTGTACGACGCGTTCAGCCTGGCCCCCCTGCCCATCGGTGATGACCGGCTAGCCAGAGCCGGGCAGGGCATCCAGGCCGTCCTGTGGGAGGGAGCCGTACACTAGGGCTTGTTTTCAAACCCAGCCGAGGTGGCTCCCACGCCGCCGGTCTATCGGATGAGGCGACTCCTTTGGGGCTTTGCCTCGCCCAAGCGGCTTGCACATTGGACTACCGGCGGCGTGGGAGCCGCCTCGGCCAGTATGCAAACACAATCTAGCCTGGCGCCCTGGCGTATGTGCCTTGCAGTTCAGTCTACTGCGGGCTATAATGGGTATATGGAGAGGCTGCCGGTGCAGACTGGTATGGCAGCCGGGGAGGGTTAAGCGATGGCTAAGCCGATGTCGTCGGACCCGCAGGACCGGGCCGGCCTGCTCCTGGGCACTATTCGGCAGGTGCAGCTCTGGTGGCGTTTGCTTTGGGACCAGCGAGTGCCCGCCTGGGCAAAGCTCATCCCCCTTATCGCCGTTCTGTACATCTTGTTTCCCCTTGATCTGGTTGTGGACCCGATCCTCGGCCTGGGCCAGTTGGATGACCTGGCCATTCTTGTCGTTGGCATGGAAGTGTTTGTGCGCATGTCTCCGGCGTGGGTGGTTGAGGAGATCTGGCGGGAAATCCAGCAGGGGAGGCGGCGGCCGGCGGCTGACGCGCCCCGCCGGAAGGGGGCACAGACGGTCGATGGCCGCTGCCGGGTCGTTGAGAAGGATGCCCCACAGCCGGTGCAGGGCAGCGAGGTCGTACGCGCAGCCGGCGATTGAGTGAGAGGACTGTGGAGGTGCTGTGGGCGTCCTCCATTCGAACACAGGCCGCACGAGGCTCTCAAGTGCCTGGAGAAGGACTGCGCTGTTGAGCGGTCCGGCTCCAGGCTGTTTTCTATACACTTGTCAGCCATTCCTAATGTGTGTACAATGGCCTGAGGTTCGCTGGGTCTACCGCTACTAGCGAGAGGTGTACGGTGACGCGACCGTTGGGGCTGCATGACCTGGGCTTGCTCTGGGATCTACGCGGCCAAGGGATTACGCTGGACATGCAAAGGGCGCTGATGGCGACCGGAGGTCCTCTCTGGACTGCGCTGTCGGGGCTATTGTCTTCGGGGCGCCTGGGTACGGCGCTTACCTTTGTGTGTTCGCACTCTGAGGCGGGCGGTCAAGGTGCAGAAGGTTTCGCCCAGGTCATGTCTTGCCCCGAACGTCAGGAGTGGCAGGTCATCCACCTGGCGCCGTGGGGCGAATCGTCGGGCCTGAGCGGCGTGGGCTGGGTCAATGTGTTGGCCGATCTGTGCGCTTTGGCCGGCGCGTGGGGCGCGTTGCGCGTACGTGCGGGTGTACCCGCGGGTGGGGCCGAGGAGGAGGCTTTTCGCCAGGCCGGCTTTGCGGCTTACGCTCGCGAGGAGGTGTATCGACTGGAGCAACCGCGCCCGGCGGCGGGCGTGGAGCGCGCGGTGCGCGCAGTGGACGGGCACGACGCCTGGCGGTTGATCCAGTTGTTCGACCATGTAGTGCCGTCAGCAGTGCAACACGCCGAGGGAACAGACCTCTCGGGTATGTCGACGCCCGTCCTGGCCAGGTTGGGGGTTACCCGCGAGCAAGGCTTTGCCCTGGAGATGGGTGACGCCTTTGGCGCATACGTGGGCCTGAGCCGTGGCCGGGAGGGTGCATGGGCGCGAATCTTGCTCCACCCTGATGCGGGAAGGTATGCAGCCGACGTCATCTGGCAGACGATAATCGTGGCCTCACCGGGGCCTGCACTGTATTGTGCCGTGCGCGACTATCAGGCAGGCTTGCGCAGTGTGCTGGCGACCATGGGCTTTGACTTTGTCGGCGTTCAGGTCTGGCTGGTCCGTCATACCACGCGGCCGGCGACCTACTACCGCTGCCGCGACCTGATGGCCTTCGACAAGCGGCCGGAGCCGGTCACCTCGCCACTGCATCCGGTGAACGATGTTGAGCTGTCGCCTTGCTCACTGCTGACGAGAGAGCATTGGATGTATGAGTATAGGAGAACAGACAGGTACGCAGTCCGTACAAATTGAGGTCATGGATAACCTCGAAGCGCTGATTGACGTGCTCCCGCCGATGGTGGCACTGGCGCTTCGCAAGCTGGACCGGGGAGACGATCTTCTCGAGATCGTTATGGACTTGGGGCGCCGGCCCGAGGCGCGCTATGTGGACGGCGAAGTCACGCTGAGTTCGCAAGAGATCAGCCGCGACGACATTGACTATGTCGTGGAGCGTATCGGCCACTTTGGCGACGACAACCGGGCTGGGATCGAGCGTACGCTGCACCGCATCTCGGGGATACGCAATCGAGAAAACCAAGTCGTGGGCCTGACCTGCCGTGTTGGGCGTGCCGTCTACGGCACAATCGACATAATCCGCGAGATCGTGGAGTCGGGCAATAGCGTGTTGCTGCTTGGGCGGCCGGGCGTCGGCAAGACGACCATGCTACGCGAGGTGGCGCGCGTCCTGGCTGAGAAGAAGCGTGTCGTGATCGTCGACACGTCGAACGAGATCGGCGGTGACGGGGACATCCCGCACCCGGCGATCGGGCGGGCGCGACGCATGCAGGTGCCTACTCCTGCGTTGCAGCATGCGGTGATGATCGAGGCGGTGGAGAACCACATGCCTGAGGTCATCGTGATCGACGAGATCGGGAACGACCTGGAGGCGGCGGCCGCGAGGACGATTGCCGAGCGCGGCGTGCAGTTGGTGGGGACGGCCCACGGCAACACGCTGGAGAACATACTCCTCAACCCGACGCTGGCGGACTTGGTGGGCGGCATCCAGAGCGTGACGCTGAGCGACGAAGAGGCCCGCCGCCGAGGTACGCAAAAGTCGGTCCTGGAGCGCAAGGCGCCGCCTACCTTCGAGGTCGTGGTAGAGATCCAGAGCTGGGACCGGGTGGCGGTGCGCCACGATGTGGCCGTCGCCGTCGACTCGCTCTTGCGG
>DAOUGZ010000247.1:0-15382 GCA_034428955.1 Anaerolineae bacterium
GGGCGGTTCACCGAGCAGGGAGGGGTCCACGTTCGCGGCCGACGCGACGGCGATGATTTCACCATCTGTGTGGCCGATACGGGGCCGGGCATCGCCGATGGTGACAAGAACCGGCTCTTCCGACCCTTCCAGCAGCTCGATGGGTCGCTGCGCCGGCGCTATGGGGGGACGGGCCTGGGCCTGGCTATCTCCAAGAGCTTTGTGGAGTTGCACGGCGGCAGGATGTGGCTGGAAAGCGAGGTGGGCGCTGGCACGACCTTTTACTTTCGCCTGCCCATCGATCCCCCGCCGCCCATGGAGGGCGATGTCGGGCGCTGGTTCAGCCCGCATTGGCAATATGAGGAGCGCAATCGACGTTCGCTGGCGCCGGCGCCGGCCGTACGCCCGCGGTTTGTGGTCCTCGAGCCCGGCAACACGCTCCAGCGCCTGGTTGCCCGCTACATGGACAATGTAGAAGTGGCGCCGGTCGCGAGCATTGCCGAGGCCATGCGCGAGATGGTGCGCATCCCCACTCAGGCCCTCCTCTGCAACGGTCCTTCGGTAACCGATTCGCTGAAAAAGCTGCAGCAAGAAGGGACGCTGCCTTACGGCACACCGGCCGTCGTCTGCTCGCTTCCGGCCCTCGACGATGCCGCCGACGCACTGGGAGCCTCGGACTATTTAGTCAAGCCCATCTCTCAGGAGCGCATGCTTTCGGCGTTGGACCGGCTCGGCGTGCGCGAGGGCACGCTGCTCGTCGTCGACGACGAGCCGGAGGCCCAGCAGCTCTACTGGCGCTTGCTGGCAGCCAGCGAGCGTGACTATCGGGTGCTGACGGCTTCTAACGGTCAAGAGGCATTGGAGATCGTACGTGGCGAACGCCCCGATGCCATACTCCTCGACCTGGTCATGCCAGAGATGGACGGCTTCCGCCTGTTGGAGATGCGCAACCAGGAGCCCGCGCTGAGCGATGTGCCGGTCATCGTGACCTCTGCGCGAGACCCGATGGGTCAGCCCATCGTCGGTGAAGCCCTGGCCGTTATGCGCGGCGGCGGGCTCTCTGTGCAGCAAGTGTTGAGCTGCATCGAGGCTATGAGCCACATCCTGGCAACTGCGGGGCAGAGTGGCGATCCAGCGCCGTCAGGAGCACCTCCCGCCTGACCGGCTTGCGGAGGAAAGCGGCTGCCCCAAGGGCCGTGGCCAACTGCTCCTGAGGCAAAATGGTGCAGACAATGATGGGCACGCCCTGCACACTGGGGTGAGTCCGGAGTCGCCCGAGCAGTTCCCAGCCGTCAATCCCGGGCAGCATGACGTCCAGCACGATGGCCTTGGGCTCATACGCTTCAGCCATAGCCACGGCCTGGTGGGCATCAGACGTGCCGATGTAGGCGTAGCGGCTGCCCGCCAAATAGCGCTGGTAGAGCTGCAGAGCATCAACGTTGTCGTCGATAACCAGCACCGGCACTTGCTTGACGGCAGGGAGGCGCAGTGTCGCCCGAAACGAACGGGCGCCCTCGCCACCAGCCATCTCCAGAGAGCCTTCGGAGAGCCTTACGAGCTGCCGAGCCATCTGAATGCTCTCTGCATGGTCCTGCGCTGGGGATAGCTGGGCGTCGCCACTGAGGGCAGAGACGCACACGGCCAGATCCCGCGCCTGCAACGCCGCCGATACCTGCACCTGGCCACCGGCGGCGCAACGAATGGCAACGGTAAGAACGTTCAGCAATGCCTGGCGTAGTGTGTCGGGCTGGAGCATCAGGCGGGGCAGGCCGTCGGGTATGGCAGAGCCGACCCGGACGCCGAGAGCCTGGGCCAACGGAACTACCGTATCCAGCAGGGCCTTTACCATCTCCCCCACATCGACCGGCTCGCTGCCCAGCGATTTCTCCACCCAGCGCAGCTCGTCTTCGCGAGTCAGCGGCCCCGGTTCGTCGCCGCCGACGTCCGCCTCTGTGGAGATGCCTTGCTCGCTATCGACCTTGCCCGCCAGCCCATAGCTGTTCCACAAGTGTTCCGCCAGCACGCGCAGCGCCAGGCTGTCCTGCCGGCGCATCTGCCTGATGCTTAGGCCCAGCGCCTTGGCCACCTCGGCCTGACGGAACTGCTGTAGATAGCGAGCTGAGAGTGTGCGATAGGTGCGCCAGGCGTTGGACTGGCTGGAGACATTACCCTTGGGCTTGAGGGCCTCAATGGCATCGGTCAGTGCCCGCTGCAGAGAGCGCGGGCCTCGTCCCGCGTCGATAGACAGGAGGCCGGCAAGAGGGCTCTCACGCAGAACGTCCGGGTCATAGAGATGGCGCAGTGCTCGGCGCAGCTCGCTTACGAAACGAGGGTCGGGGCGGTTCTCGGCAGTAGAGGCCATCATCCGGTCTATCCTTGGCCTGTGTTTGGCCTGTCTGCCCCCCTTTCTGGGGGCGTGTCTGGTATAATGGGTTACAAGAGTTCGCTCGGCGTA
This sequence comes from Anaerolineae bacterium, assembly GCA_034428955.1. Lineage (GTDB taxonomy): Bacteria > Chloroflexota > Anaerolineae > SpSt-313 > SpSt-313 > DAOUGZ01. Next base: position 2,435 of record DAOUGZ010000247.1, read on the forward strand.
GGGTTGACCCATACTTTACCATACCCAGGGCCACCTCGCAAGAGCGTCGCATTGGTTGGGCAGGGCCTTCCAAGATCAGCGTTATGTCGTCCTCAACGGGTTCTGCGAACGTCGCATCGATGTGAGGCCTGGCCCGCGCAGGATCCCGATGCGCGATGGTGGCTCCTCTCCGCTGCCGTCAGTCAACTCTGAAAGGCCCTGATTGGCGAGGCATTCGTCGCTGTAAGGCCTCGCCGGCGCTCTCGCTACTCGCGAGCGCCGGAAGCAGGTCAGGTTCTCGTATCGTCTGGCGCATGATGATATGCGCCCGAAAGGGGGTGGTGACCAAACGCTAACAGTTCCTCGGAACGGCATAGTCTTGTCACGCCGGCGATCTATCGGCAGTCATGCCAGGTTCTGCCAAAGGAGCAAGGTAAGCATGGCAAGCACAGACGTCTCGCGTCGAGAGTTCCTCCACATGAGCGGCCTGCTTGGTGGGGCCGCCGTTCTGGCCGCCTGTACACCCTCGGCCCCATCGAGCGGGGGCCAGCCCACCTCAGCCCCAGCCGCCGGCCAGCCAACTTCCGCCCAGCCCGCACCGGCCGAGGCAGTTACCCTCCAGCATTGGCAGTCCGACTGGGGCAAGGACTGGAACGACCCCATGATCACGCTGGGCGACAGCTTTATCAAGGACGTCGCCCCGAACGTCAAAATGGAATGGACCTTCATGCCCCAGGTCACCGAAAAGCTGCTCGCGGCCGTCGCCGGCGGCAACGCGCCGGATATCTGCACCATCGACGAACCCTATGGTGTGCCCAAGATGGCCCGCGCCGGCGGTCTGATGTCGTTGGACGAGTATTACAAGCGTGATGGCGTCAAGGGTGAGGATTTTATCCCCTTCACCTGGGAAACAGTCCTCTATGAGGGTGCACCCTATGGCATCCCCGGTGGAGCCGGCACCCATGTCAACATGTACAACAAGGCCATCTACGCCGAGATTGGCCTCGACGAGCTGCCCGACACGCCCAAGCTGGAGGACTTTTTGGCCTGGAACCAGCAGGTCCTCAAGCGAGACGACAGCGGCAAGATCGTCCGCGTCGGCCTTACCCCGCAGACCTATATGTACACCAACGGCTGGATCGGCATCTGCGGCGCCGAGTTCTACAACGAAGACCAGACCAAGCTCATAGTCAACTCGGACAAGAGCGTCGCTGCCCTGGAGACGTTCGCCAGCCTGATGCCCAAGGACATTCCCTACGACGACGTCTCTAACTTCTTGGCCGGCGCACCCACCTCCGGCTACGGCACCCTCGGCTCGGGCATGGAGGCCTCCGTAAACGATGGCTTCTGGCTGTTCATGGCCATGGACAAGTACTGGCCCGACCTCGACTATGGCGTGTGCAAACTCCCTACACCCAACGGCAGCAAGGACGAGTGGAACCTGTACACCGGCTGGGTCTGGGATCCCACCATCCCCAAGGGCTCCAGGCACCCCGAGGAAGCCTGGGCGTTTATGAAGTACGGCTACTGGGAGCACGGGGAGATGCTGGCTGACACAATCAACTGGACCAGCTCGATCAAGTGCTTCCCCGAGTTCGAAAAGCGTCTGATCAAGCTCATGGGTGAAGGCAACCGGATGGAGCCGTACCTGCACCACTTCTCCGAGGCGCAGTACGCCGGTGGCATCTTTATCCCCTACACACCGATCCACCAACAGTTGGTGGACGCCATCGGCCAGGCTGTCGAGGCCGTGGTGCGTGGCCAGCAGACGGCGAAACAGGCCCTCGACGACATTGTAGCCACGTGGCAGCCCGAGCTCGACAAGGCTCTGTCCGAAGGCTAGGGCAGATGCGAGCTCGCCGCCCGCGCACGTGCGTCGGGCTATCGGAGGGGGCGGCAGCAGTCGCCCCCTCCGGCATCAACTCTGGAGGTTGAGGCATGGCTGCAACGGCCGTCTCCAAGCAGCACAGAGCGAGCAACACGCGCAGGCGCGAGATCAAAAAGATCCTCACCGGCTTGCTCTTCATCTCGCCCTGGGTGGTCGGCTTTCTCTGGCTCACCGTCTACCCAATGCTGGCATCCCTGTACTATAGCTTTACCGAATACCAGATTCTCAACACCCCCAAGTGGGTGGGGCTGGCCAACTATCAGCACATGTTTTTCAACGACAAGCTCTTCTGGACGTCTGTCGGCAACACATTCTTCTATGCGGCCATCTCGCTGCCGGTCGGCACCATTGTCGGCATCCTTCTGGCGCTGCTTCTGAACCGCAAGGTGCGCTTCATGTCCCTCTACCGCACTCTCTACTACGTGCCGACTGTGGTTCCGGCCATCGCTTCAGTAATGCTCTGGGCCTGGATTCTCAACCCCAGCGTCGGGCTCGTTAACTATTTGCTGAGCCTGGTCGGCATCGATGGGCCTGGCTGGTTCAACGATCCCAACTGGGCCAAGCCGGGGTTGATCGTTCTGGGCCTCTGGGGCATGGGCAGCGCGGTGGTTATCTACCTGGCCGGCCTGCAAGACATCCCAGCCCATCTCTACGAGGCCGCCTCGCTGGATGGTGCCAACGGGGTACAGAAGGCGCTCTTTGTGACCATCCCCCTTCTCTCCCCCACCATCTTTTTCAACGTCATCATGGGGTTGATCAACGCCTTCCAGTACTTTACTCAGGCTTTTGTGGCCCAGGGCGCCTTCGGTGGCCCGCTCAACTCGCTGCTGTTCTACAACCTCTACCTGTACCGAAACGCCTTCAGCTACTACCAGATGGGCTATGCTTCGGCGATGGCCTGGGTGCTCCTGGTGTTTGTGTTGATCGTGACACTGAGCATCTTCAAGACGACAGGAAAGTGGGTGCACTATGGCGGCTAAAATTGTGCGGGTCGATACGCTCAGCCGGCAGGGCGCAGTGCGTCGGCGCCGGATGCGACGGTTCGGCAGAGTGGCGGAGCGTGCCCTCACCCACGGAATCCTGATCTTTTTCGCCGTGGTGTTTAGTCTGCCCCTCTACTGGATGGTCTCTAACGCGCTCAAGCCAAACGCCGAGATGTTTGTCGTGCCGCCCCGCTGGATACCCAGCCAGTTCCTTTGGGACCGCTTCCCGAAAGCGTTCACCTATGTGCCGTACGCGCTCTACACGTGGAACACCTTTTACATCACCGCTTACAACGTCATCGCAACGCTCATCTCCTGCACGTTGGTCGCCTATGGCTTCGCTCGGCTGGAGTGGAAGGGGCGCGATGTGGTTTTCGCATTGGTGCTGGCAACCATGATGCTGCCCTACCAGGTGACGCTGATCCCCCAGTACATCATCTTTAGCCGTATGCATTGGGTAGGCACCTTCAAACCGCTGACCGCACCGGCCTGGTTCGGCAACCCATTCCTGATCTTCCTGATGCGCCAGTTCTTTATGACCATCCCATCCGAACTGACCGACGCCGCCAAGATCGACGGCTCGAGCGAGCTGGGCATCCTGTGGCGCATCTTTGTGCCGCTCTCCAGGCCCGCGCTCGCCACCATGGCCGTTTTCACCTTCATGTGGAACTGGAACGATTTCTTCTGGCCGCTGATCTACCTGACCAACCAGAAGCAGTTCACTCTCTCCCTCGGCCTGTACAACTTTATCGGCTTTGTCGCCCGCACCGAGTGGGGCCTGCTCATGGCCGCCTCGACGATGATGACCATCCCACCGGTTATCCTGTTCTTCTTTGCCCAACGCAGCTTTATCGAAGGGATCTCGCTGACCGGCATCAAGGGGTAAGCGCAAAGGCGCTGGAGTTGTGGGCTCGCCTACCTCTTCAGCGCCCCGCCGCACCAGGCAACACCAATAACCCCTCGAAAAGGAAATCACAATGCTGAGCCCTGCAGATCGGATCCGTCTCTTCAACGACAACGACCTGGAAACCCTGCATCAGGCCTCGCTGGATATCCTGGCCGACCCCGGCATGAAGATCATGGCCTCCGCCCTGCTGGAAGCGCTCGAGCGCCGAGGCGCCGCCGTAGACCATGCGCGGCAGACGGTGCGCTTCCCGCGGCGCCTGGTTGAGGAAACCGTCGCCAGCATGCAAGAGGACCTCCGCCGCGGGCGCAAGCCCATCCTGCTCAACGGTGTCGTGTCCTCGCGCTCTGCCGGCCCCATCCAGGCCAAATTCGGCGGAGCCTGCGTCGAGTATGTGGACTGGCAGCGACAGACAGTCCGCCGGCCGACACGGCAGGACCTCATCGACATGGTGCGCCTGGGCCAGGCCCTGCCCGAGGTGACCATGGTGGGCAACCCGGTCGTCTACCTGACGGAGGATGATGGCACCCCCATCGACCCGCGCCTGCAGAGGGTGCGAACGGCCGCCCTCATCGCTCGCTACACCACCAAGGCCGGCGCCACCGAGGTGTGGAACGCGCAAGAAATCGATTACCTCATCGAGTTGGGCGAAATCGTGCGCGGCAGCCGCGAGGCCTACTTGGCCAACCCTTGCTTTGTAACCGCCAAGGAGACCATTTCGCCGCTCGTCCTCGACGACAAGGCCGGCGAGGTGCTCCTCCTCCTGGCACAGCGCGGCTTGCCGACGACGATCATCCCCATGCCCCTCACCGGCGGCTCGGCGCCCATGTCGCTCGCCGCCAACGTCGCCCTCTGCAATGCCGAGGTGCTGGGCGTGGCCACCGCTGTGCGCGCCGCATGCCCGACGGCCTGGGTCGCCGGCGGCGTCATCTCCGGCATCCTGGACATGTCCTCAGGCGGCGCCTCCTTCGCTGCTCCGGAGGCCGTCTTGCAGGATCTGGCCATCGCCGAGTTGCACGAGCGCCGCTACGGCTTTGACTTTGCCGTCGGCACCGGCTACACCGACGCCAAGTATCCCGGCGTCCAGTCGGTGATGGAAAAACTGGCCAAGTTCTGGGCCACCTACCGCTCCGGGCGGGTCAACTATCCCGTAGGGTTGGTCAACGGCGGCAAAGCCTTCTCGCCCGAACAGGCCCTCCTGGACCTGGAGGCCGCGCACTGGATCCACGAGTTCGGCAAAGGCATCCAAGTCAGCCCCGAGACCCTCTGCGTCGCGCGCATCCGCGAACAGGGCATCGGCGGTAACCACCTGAGCGATGACTATACCCTGCTCAACATGCGCCAGGCCGTCTGGTACCCGGCCCTCATGGACCGCACCTTAGCTGCGGGGCTGGAGAAGGACCGCGAACGCGACATCATCGAGCGTGCCCACGCTCGCGTGGTGGAAGCCCTAGCCAAGGCCGATTGGGAGATCGACCCCGACCGTGCGCGGGCTATCGATGACGTCGTGCGGCGCGCGGAGCGAGCCTTGGCGGGCTAGTAGTGCACCGCAGAGATTCTGATGGGTGCGACTCGCCCCATGCGGCGCCATGTTACTCATCAGAACTTGTGCGGCGCAGCACTAGTGACTGGAGACATACCTATGAGACCCAAAATCAGCATCATCGGCGCCGGCAGCGGCGCTTTCTCCCTCTCCATCATCCGCGATATCTGCCTGACCCCCAACCTGGCCGGCAGCACCGTCAGTTTCATGGACATCGACCCGGAGCGGTTGGAGGCGGCCTACACCCTCTGCCGGCGCTATGCCGACGAACTCGGCTTTGACCTGCGCCTGGAAAAGACCCTCAACCGGCGCGAGTCGCTGGAGGGCGCGGATTTCGTCATCAACACCGCCTTGGCCGCCGGCCACCACCGTCTGCAGGAAGGATGGCGCATCGCCCAGGCCCTCGGCTACGACTGGGGCGCCTCTTTCCACATCATGTACGACGAGGCCTTTTGGATCAACTTTTACCAGTTCCGCCTCCTGGAGTCGATCATCGAGGACGCTCTCGAAGTTTGCCCGCAGGCCTGGCACCTGCAGGTGGCCAACCCCGTCCTCGCCGGCATCACCCACCTGGCCCGCAAGTATCCCGAGGCCAAGATCGTCGGCCTGTGCCACGGCTTTGGCGAGGTCTATTGGATCGCCAAGACCCTCGGCCTGGACCGGGAGCATCTGACCTTCGAGGTGCCGGGCGTCAACCACTTTGTCTGGTGCACCCATCTCTACCACAAGGGCGAAGACGTCTTTCCCCTGCTCGACCGCTGGATCGAGGAGGAACTCCCCCAATACGAGCGTGAGGGCCGGCGCGCCCCCATCGCTCAGAAGAGTATCGACCTCTACCGACGCTTTGGCGCTATCCCCATCGGCGACACGGCCCATTGGAGCGGCGCCTGCTGGCCGCTGTGGTACCACAGCGACAAGGCGGTCGAGCAGCGCTGGCGCGAGCGCCCCGAGGACGGTTGGAACGGTTACTTTACGGGCGTAGCCAACAGCGCAGAAGAGATCAAGCGTATCGCTGCCGACCCGTCGGTGCGCGTTACCGAGTTCTACCCGCCCAAGGTCTCCGGCGAGCCAATGGTGCCGATTATCGAGGCCGTCGCCTGCGACATACCCCGCGTGGTCATCGGCAACGTACAAAACAGGGGCAACTATGTTCCGGGCATCCCGCAGGACTTTGAGGTCGAGATTCCCCTGCTCGCCTCTCGGCGCGGCCTGCAGGGCATCCAGACCGGCGGGTTGCCCAGGTCACTCCTCGCCCATATCCTGCGCGACCGGGTAGCGCCGGTGAACCTGGAACTGGAGGCATACGAAACGGGCTCCAGGGAGCTCTTGCTGCAGCTCATCATGATGGACCCCTGGAACCGCTCCGAAGAACAGGCGCAGCAACTGCTGGAGGGCATCCTGGCCCTGCCCTACCATGAGGAGATGCGGCAGCACTATCGCTAGCTGAGGACAACAAGCATGCCCGAGATGACTCCGGAAGAGCGGCTCCTCTGCGCCCTGAGCCTGGAGGAGCCCGACCGCGTTCCCCTGTACGACCTGCTGGATAACCTGGCCGTGTACCGGCACTATGCGGGCCGGGACCTGACCCTGGAGAACGCCGAGGAGGTGGTGCCTCTGGCGATCAGCCAGGCGCTGGACCACACGCGCATCTGGCTCCCAGGACCGGTCGGGCGGCGGGTCGACGATCAGGGGTTCGTGTACGAACGGGTAGACTGGTTCAACGAGTGGCAGGTCGATACGCCCTTCCACACTTTGCAAGAGTTGGTCGCCTATGTGCGCACCGAGATTGAGCGGCTGGAAGCCTGGCAGCCGCAGAATCCGCAGCGCGAGCTCGAAGGGCTGCGAAAGTGGAAAGCCCGTTACCGCGGCACGATAATCCCGGCGAGCAGCGCGGGCGAGGCCCTGGCCGACGTGTACATCCCTACCGGCGTCGACCGGTTCGTCTACCTGGAGGCCGAACAGCCCGAACTGGTCCGCCGCTGGCTGGAGGCCCGCCATCAGGCCACCCTACGCCGGTTGCAGGCAGGCGCGCCTCTGCGCGAGATATCCCCGGTCGCCTGGCTCTTCGCCGACCTGGCCCTCAAGGACCGGCTGATGTTCTCGCCCCAGTACCTGCGCGAGCACGGCGTGTTCCGCCGCGTAGCCGAAATCTGCGACCTGTACCATAGCCAGCGGCTCAAGGTGATCTTTCACTCCGACGGCTACATCCGACCGATCATCCCAGACCTCATCGCCGCTGGGGTAGACGCCCTGGCTCCCATCGAAACCAGCGCCGGGCTCGACCTGGCCGAGCTCAAGGCCGAGTTCGGGCGACAAGTGGCCTTTGTCGGCGGGGTGGACGTGGCTGAGGTGCTGCGCTTCGGCAGCGTAGAAGACGTCCGCCAGGCGACGCTACAGGCGATGGCCGCCGCCGGGCCCGGGGGCGGATTCGTCCTCGGCTCATCCTCAGAGGAGCTGTTCGAGTCCCTGCCAGCCGAGAACATTATCACCATGTGGGAGACGGCCCGCGAATGCGGCCGCTACCCGATAGGGGAGCACTTTCCAGAAAATTGGAGGCAGAGTTGAATGTTGGGTAACCAGGTACGATTGAAAAGGCTGATTCCGGACGGCGAATGCATCATCATCCTGCCCATCGACCACGGCGAGTTCCAGGGGCCGCGGAAGGGCCTGATCCGGCCCAGTGGTACGCTCCGGGCACTGAGCGGTTTTGATGCGGTCCTCATGTCACCGGGGACATTCGTCCACTGCAGCGACATCCTGGCGCAGAGGCGCAGCCTCTCGGCCATCGTGCGCCTGAACTGGAACGCCGACTATTGCTTCCAGTGGGGCTATGGCGATGGGACCCACGGGCGCGTGCTCTCCCCGGCGGGCGCGCTGGCGATGGGCGCCGACGTGGGCCTCGCCTCCGTAGCTGTGGGCACCGGCAACCCCAAGGCCGATGCGGCCTCGGTTGAGCTCTTTGCCCGCCTCGCCGAAGAAGCGCGCGCCGCCGGTCTGCCCCTCGGCGGTGAATTCTACCCTGGTGGTGACCTGAACCGCTACTCGGAGGAAGCCTTCCACGATCTGGTGCTGCGCGCCGTGCGCATCATCAGCGAGCTGGGTGCGGATTTCGTCAAGACCTTTTACACCGGTCCGCGCTTTGCCGAGGTGATCGAGGCCTGCCCGGTGCCGATCATCGTCCTCGGCGCCAGCAAACAGGATGAAGCCGGCGCCCTGCGCAAGGCTGCCGACGGCATCGCCGCCGGAGCACGGGGGGTCGTGTTTGGGCGCAACGTCTTCGAGTCCGAGCGGCCGCAAGCCTTCCTCGATGCATTGGGCGAGGTCGTTCGCGAACGCTGCTGCCCGCAAGAGGCGGCAGCCCGGCACGGATTCGCCTGAGTCCATCGGAGAGAGAACGTGCGACCGCCGGCCTCTGGCCGCAGCCGGGGCCACGTAGCCTGGCGCCATCGCAAGGGTTACCCTGTCCCCAGGGGGGTGATTCCCTCCGCCGCCATCCGCCTGAACCTAGGGTGGGGTGGGGTGGTTGGCCCAGAAAAGCACAGACGGAAGGAGTAGAGCCGTGATCGGAAAGGTGGAGCGTCCCAAGATAGGGTTGCTGGTCACAGCCCTGCTGGAAGACGAATGGAACAAAACGGCCCACCTGCGCCCCGCCGCACAAGAGGCGGTGCAGGGATTTTGCCGGGCCCTGGAGCCAATGGCCGAGGTCGTCTGCCCGGGGCTGGTGGAGACCGAAGGCCAGGCCGCGGCCGCCGACCTGGCCTTCAAGTCGGCCGGGGTCGAGGCGGTCGTCTTTGTCGAGCTGGCCTACACCCAGAGCCTCATCCCAATGCGCGCACTCTCGCGCACCCAGGTGCCGATCATCGTTTGGAACACCCAGCAACTCAGCCGCTGGCCGGAGGATGCCGACTGGGATCTGGTCATGCTCAACTCGGGGCTGGCCGGCCTCCCCGAAGCCACTCACGCCATGCGGCGCAGCGGCATCCCTTTCCACATTGTCACCGGCCACATGGCAGATCCCCAGGCGCTGGCCCGCCTGCACCGCTACATCAACGCGGCGGCCATCGCCGCGCGGCTGGGCTGGGCGCGCATCGGCATGGTGGGGCACCCCTACCAATACATGGCCGACCTGATGGTCGATCCGTACAGCCTGCGCCAAACCATCGGACCTACGGTAGTGCACATCGAACTGGAAGAGGTTGCGGCCACGGTCGAGTCTGTGCAGGCGGAAGAGGCGCAGGCCCTCATGGCCGAGGCCCGCGCCGCCTGGCGCACCGACGAGCTCGACCCCGCCACTTTTGAGCGCTCGGCACGCTGCGCCGCTGGCCTGGAGCGCGTGGTCGGTGCCCACCAACTGGATGCCCTGGCCCACTTTGACCAGGGCCTCTTGCAGGATCCACGCTGCGGCCTCGTGCCCTCTTGGGGCGTCTCGCGGCTGATGGCCAAAGGCATCGCCGTCACCGTCGAGGCCGACGTGAACACAGCGGCGGCAATGCTCATGCTGCAGGGCCTGACCGGCGACTCCAGCCTGGGCGAGAACTATGGCTTCGACTTTGAGCAGGGAGCGGCCTACATCGCTCACGACTCCATGGGCAACCCCAAGCTGGCCGCCGCCGACCCTCAGATCGCCCTGCGCCATAGCATCTACTACCTGGGCCGCTACGGCTGGGGCGCCGCCCTCGAATTCGCCTACCGCCCCGGGGCGGTCACCTTCCTGGCGTTGGTGAGCCTCGAAGGCCGCTGGAAGATCATTGCCGGCGAAGGCGAGGCCCTGCCGGTGAGACCCCGCCCCACCGTAGCCCCGCAGATGCTCTGGCGGCCGGCCGAAAGCACCCTGGAAGCGTTCTACGACCGCTGGTGTCTCGCGGGCGCCGGGCACCACCTAGCCATCGCCTATGGCCACGTCGGCGAGGACCTGCGCACCCTGGCCGAGATGATGCGCGTCGACTTTGAGCTGGTGCGCTGATACCGCTTGCGCAGGCGGTGATCCCTTCTCAGAGATCTTGGCCACGTTCGCCGGGTTTCCCCAGCCTGGCACAATCGTGCCAGAGAAAGGAGAGCCTATGGAACAGTCTCCCGACATGGATGGCCTGGAGCGCTACGCCCTGCGCCACAGGTGGCACCCCAACCGGCCTCATCGCCCTCATGCCGGCAGAGACTGACGGAGCTTGAATTCCTTTTGTCCCTCTCTCACAAGGAGACATCTATGGCCAAGATCAGCATCATCGGCGCGGGGAGTGCAGTCTTTTCCCTCAATATGATCAGAGACATCTGCCTGACGCCCAACCTGCGCAACAGCACGGTCTCCCTCATGGATATCGACCCGGAGCGCCTGGATGCCGCCTACGGCCTCTGCCGCCGCTATGCCGATGAGGTGGGCATCTCTCTCCAGCTCGAAAAGACCACCGACCGCCGCCGTTCCCTCGACGGCGCCGATTTCGTCATCAACACGGCCCTGGTCGGCGGCCACCGCAGCCTGCGCGACGGCTATGCCATCGGCAAGAAGCACGGCTACCACTTTGGCAGCTACCACGTCATGCACGACGAGGGCTTTTGGATCAACTACCACCAACTCGACCTCTTCGAGTCCGTGATCCAGGATATGCTCGCCGTTTGCCCCGACGCCTGGTGCTTGCAGGTTGCCAACCCCATCTTGGCCGCTACGACCTATCTGGGCCGCAAGTACCCACAGGCCAAGCTCGTCGGCCTCTGCCACGGCTTCAATGGCGTCTACCACCTGGCTGACGTTCTGGGTCTCAAGGAGCGAGATGCCCTGACCTTTGAGGTGCCGGGGGTCAACCACTTTGTCTGGCTCACCCACATGTACTACCAAGGTGAGGATGTCTTCCCCCTCCTCGAGCGGTGGATCGAGGAGCAGGCAGACACGTTCTGGGAGACCTGCCGCCCCTCCAGCGGCCTGGGCCCCAAGGCCATCGACCTCTACAAGCGCTTTGGCGCTTTCCCCATCGGCGATACGTGCACGCCCGGCGGCGGCTCCTGGCCCTGGTGGTATCACAGTGACCCCGAGATCGAGCGACGCTGGCAGGAGGATCCTACTACCTGGTGGAAGGGCTACTTCTCCCACTGTGAGCGAAACGTGGCCGAGATCCGCCAGGTGGTGGAAGACACCTCCAGCCCTGTGACGGCCCATTTCCCACCCAAGCATTCGGGCGAGGTGATGGTGCAGATCATCGAATCCATCGCCTGCGACGTCCCCAGGGTGATCATCGGCAACATCCCGAACACGGGGGATTATGTTGCGGGCGTCCCGCGGGATTTCGCCGTAGAGATCCCCACTCTGGTGAGCAAGCGCGGCATCCAGGGCATCCGCACTCACGGCTTGCCCGAGCCGCTCATCGCCTACATCCACAGCGACCGGGTAGCGCCGATCCGAATCGAGTTGGAAGCCTACGAGAAGGGCTCGAAGGATCTGCTGCTACAGCTCATCATGATGGACCCCTGGACCCGCTCCGAGGGGCAGGCCCGCGCCCTTCTTGATGACATCCTGGCCTTGCCCTATCATGAGAGGATGCGCCGGCATTATCGTTGATGTCGCCATGTTGCAAGTGTCCTGGCAACAGCCGCAGAAGGAGGTAATCATGGAGCCGTTGAAGGCAGGTTATGTCTCACTGGGCACCGAGTTCTACGTGCCCGATCGTCTCAAAGCCATCACTGCCGCCGCCGAGAAGCAGCTCACCGACGCCGGCATCGAACTCGCCGCTACCGACCCCGTCTTCGCCCTCGGCCAGGAGGAGCGCGCCATCCGCGAACTCCAGGCCGCCGAATGGGATTTCCTTATCGTCAACGTCATCACCTGGATCGACCCCCGGGCCGCCTCTCGCCTCCTCTTCACCTTTCGCGACCGGCCCATCGTCCTCTACTCCTACGGCGGCTTTACCGAGGGCGATACCCTCATCTCCCCCGCCGCCGGCGCCGGCTCCACCGCCCTCCGCTTCCCTCTCGAACGCTGGGGGGCCAAGTTCGCCTACCTCTTCAATGCCCCCGACACCCCCATGGACGTCCAGGGCATCATCAAATTCGGCCGCGCCGCCCGCGCCGTCCGCAGGCTCCGCTCCGCCCGCCTCGGCCTTGTCGGCTGGAACGATATGGGCCTCTACACCACCGGCTTCAACCCCACCACCCTCCGTGGCCTCATCGGCCCCGAGGTCGAGTCCTTCGATATGCTCCAGCTCGAACGCAAGATGGACGCCCTCGACCCCGCCGCCGTCCGCGCCGAGGTCGCCCGCGTCACGGCCAACTGGGAGTACCCCCTCGGCAAGCCCAAAGATGAGGTCATCGAGCGCGCCGTCCGCATGTACATGGCCACGGTCGAGTTCTGCCGCGAGAAGCGCTTTGACGCCATCTCCTACAAATGCGTCGAGGGCATCTCCCTCTGCATGAACGCCGTCCACTCGGTCCCCTCCGCCCTCGTCGCCTCCGCCGGCTACCCCTATGTCGATGAGGACGACGCCGGCAAACTCGTCGCCGAACTCATGCTCAAGTGGGTCTCCGGCGAGCAGGTCACCTTCCTCGAGCACTATGAGCACCACCCGGAGTGGATCCTGCTCGGCGTCGACGGCTTTATCCCCGATCAACTCATCGACGGCAAGCCGCAGATCAAGGACATCTCCACCGTCCTCCTCGACGGCATCGC
>DAOUGZ010000248.1:0-2749 GCA_034428955.1 Anaerolineae bacterium
CGGCTACATCGTGCGCATCGCCGACCGGCACGGCTATGGCGGGGTGGGCGAGTTGGTCTGGCAGGGCGAGCGAGTGCCCTTGGCCTGCAAGTCGTGGGAGGTGCTCACCCTGCGCCTGGTGCGGCGCGATGGCCGCTGGCGCGCCCTGCCCTGCGACATGATCGAACGGCCGATTTGATGGCCAATCACCCTCGGGGAGGTTCCGGAACCTCCCCGAGGGTCGTGCGGGCCCCCCAAACCCCCTCAAGAGGCTCACGATGGCCTTATCCGGCCTGGGCCAGGCTCCGGTACAGCTCCTCATAGCGCCGGACGGTGTTCTCTATGCCGTGGGGCTGTACCAGGCGCAAGCTGGCGGCACCCATCTCCGTCCAGCGCGCTCTTTCCTGCAGCATCTGCGCCATGCGTCGGGCGGCATCCTCCGCGTCGCCCGCCCGAAAGAGGTAGCCGTTCCGCCCGCTCTCTACCAGCTCGGGCAGGGCGCGGGCATCGGCAGCCAGTATGGGGCGGCCGGTGGCCATGGCCTCCAGGGCGGCCAGGCATTGCAGCTCGGCATCGCTGGGCATGACGAACACGTCGGCGCTGTTCAGCAGCCCCACCAGGTCGGCATCGGGCACAAAACCGGTGAACACGACCCGCCCCCCCAACCCCAACCGGGCTGCCAGGGCCTCCAGCTCAGCCTGTTGGCTTCCCCGCCCGGCGATGGCCAACTGCAAATCGTCGCGCGCCAGTTGCCGCATGGCCTGCAGCAGGAGGTCGAGGCGCTTGTCTGCATCGACCCGCCCCACATAGATGAACAGGGGGCGGCCCGGGTTGAGCCCATAGCGGCGGCGCATAGCGGCGCGGTCCACCCCCGGGTCGGGGTAGAAGCGCTGCAGGTCCACGCCACAGGAGACGGCCTCGACCGGGCGCTGCAGGCCCTGGCGGCGCAGGATCTCTGCCGAGGTGACGGTCGCCGCAGTGACGATATCGACGCGATCAAAGACGTCCAGCGCCAACCTCCAGAGCATCCGCTCGATGAGCGCACGGCTCGCCTTGGGCCCCGGCATCTGCCGCATCAGGTTCTCCGGCAGGAAATTGTTCGTCCCCACTACCGGCAGGCCGCGTGCCCGTGCCGCCGAGAGCACCACCCGGCTCAGCGGGTAGTGATCCTGGAGGTGGATGACCTGCGGCCGGAAGCGATCCAGCAGCCGGCCGGCCGGGCGTCCCGCGAACCAGGCGACATGGATGTCGGGGTACAGCGGCGCCAGGGAAAGCGCGCGCATCCCCACGATGTGTACGCCTCGCTGAAACTCCCAATAGCCCTCCCTGCGGTTGGAAGGCATGAGCACGACGACCTCGTGCCCGTTGCGCGCCAGCCCCTCAGCGAGCTGTATGGTAAAGACGGCGGCCCCGTTGGTCGCCGGGCGGTAGGTCTGGGCAGCCATGACGATGCGCATTGCTCTTCTCCGCGTCAGGACCCGCCGCCGGCACCAAAGGCACGCACGCGCGGCAGGAGCACAAAGCCGATAATCAGAGGTATCCAAACGTTCAGCCCGCGGAAGGCTACAGCGATGACCACGGCTTCGGCGAGGGGAACCCCCACCGACGTAAAGACCAGCGTCATCACCCCCTCCGCTATCACGATGCCGTTGGGTATGATATTGACCACCGAAAAGATAATGTTCAGGGAAAAGGCGGCCAGGACGGCCCCCAGGCTGAGCACCTGCTGGTAGGCCAGGGCCACGGTGAACAGGCTGGCCACGTTGACCAGGTGTACCAGAAAGGCCGTGACGAGGGTGCGCGTGAGCGGGCGCGGATGGCGGGCGATGTTGCAGGCGGCGCCGATGCACTCGGCCGCGTTGCGCTCGGCCCAGTCTCCGGGCAGGAGCGGGGGGCGGTTGAAGCGGGCGGCGATGTTGTTGATCGTCCGTTGTGCCCGCGCCAGCACCTCGCGCAGCCGGTCCGGCTGGAAGCGCCCCAAGAGCAGGACCCCACCCATGGCGGCGGCAAAGAGCACAAAGAACACGGCGCCCAGAATCTGGTAGAGCGCCAGGGCGCCGCGCAGGGCCAGGAAGGCGAGCCCGTACACGATCAGCGGCACCATGGTCGCCAGATCTGCGACCAGCACCCACAAAGAGCCCTCCGCGGCCCGCGCCGGCGATTGGCCCCGGCGGCTGGCGTCGTCTACGAATATGGCGACGCCGCTCACACCCCCGGAAGGCACGACCACTTTTAGGAAGAAGGACGCAAAGAGCACGGGGAGCAGGCTGAGGGCTCGCGCTTCGACCTCTACCGTCTCAAAAGCCAACTGGTACAGCACGGCATACCCGCTGTAGTAGATCACCTGCAGCGCAATGGCTGCTGCCAGCCACCGCCCTTCTCCGCTGAACAGGGTCGCTGCGAGTTGCTGAATGTTGCGGAACTGCAGGACCACGAATATGACGAAGGCAAGGATGACGAGGATCAGCAACCAGCGGCGTCGCAGACCCTCCAGTACAACTCCGAAGCGTCTCTTCCACCATGGCCTCGGGGCTTCCGGTTGGTCGGTGATGGCGTCATTCCCTCCGACGTGATGGAGCGAGGCCTGCGCGACGATAGAGCCTGGGTGTTGCGGGGGCACCACTCGTTGCGCTCCCTCCTGCCCTTACGGCCACAGCAAAAGCTGGGCCGCCGCTTCCGCTCTATAGGGAATCACCTGCCCAGTGGGCGCCCTCTACCCTGGCACAACCCTTGCTTATCGGCCGGTGCGCTGATCGCCAAAGCGGCAGGC
>DAOUGZ010000249.1:0-6888 GCA_034428955.1 Anaerolineae bacterium
ATATAGTGACGAACCCATCGCCAAGACATCCCTGCCCTGCCCATCCCCTTCCCCGAGTTCACTCCTGCCCCCTCCGCCAGCAAGGAATGGACCACGCGACGCTTTTCTGGAAATGCTTGACAGGGTGGGAAAGCCGCGCTATAATTAGCTAGCTAACTATTAGCCGGCATACGGATAGGCTTGTCGGGAGGGAATGCGTGTTGCCGCCATCTGACGGGCCGGAGCCCCTGGACTTGCTACTGGCACAGGTTTCCCGGCTCCACTACCACCGCAGCCATGAGCTGCTGGAGGCCCTCGGCCTCTACCGTGGCCAGCCCCCCGTTCTGCGAGCCTTGCAGAAGCAAGAGGGACTGACCCATACCGAGTTGGCCCAGCGCCTGCGTGTGACGCCGGCGACGATCACTCGCATGCTGCAGCGCATGGAAAAGGCCGGTTTTGTGACGCGCCGGCCCGATCCGGCGGACCAGCGCCTATCGCGGGTGTACCTGACAGACGCCGGGCGCGCCGTCCAGGCAGAGATTCGGCAAGTGCTGCGCACCATGGAGGAAGACGAGTTCAGCGGCTTTACAGAGGAAGAGCGCGCCGAGATGCGCCGGCTCCTGCTGCGCCTGCGCGACAACCTGCTGCGCGCCACGGGTAAGGAATGTTGTGTCGCCGGAGGCCAGCGGCACCCCTGATGGCCTCCATACCTGGGCCCCCCCGCTGCTCCGAAATTTCCGTGACCACCATCATCTCCCCAGTGCGATAGCGCCGCCCCCCGATACCAGGGCGAGCCTGGCAGCGCCTCGTACTGCAATCCGGTATAGAGAGGTGAATCATTGACATCGGGACTCAAACTGGTCAGGTTCTTGAAACCGTACTGGCACTGGGCCCTGCTGGCTCCATTTCTGATGGTGCTCGAAGTAGCCATGGACCTGATGCAGCCACGGATGATCGAGCGCATCGTCGATGAGGGCATCGCCCAACTGAATATGCCGCTGATCATCCAGACCGGGCTCCTAATGGTCGGCCTGGCCTGCATCGGCGCGCTGGGCGGCATGAGCAACGGCGTCTTTGCCTCCAAGGCCGCACAAGCCTTTGCGGCGGACCTGCGCGAAACCCTCTTCCGCAAGGTGCAGGCATTTTCCTTTGCCAATCTGGATGACATCGGCACAGGCGCACTGGTAACGCGGCTCACCAACGACGTTACCCAGGTGCAAGAAGCCGTCATGATTCTTTTGCGCATCCTGGTCAGGTCGCCGCTGCTGATGGTGGGCAGCCTGATCATGGCCGTCATCACCAGCCCGCAACTGGCCGTTCTGCTGGTGGTATTGCTCCCGGTGGTCCTGCTGATCATGATCTGGATCATCTCGCGCATGTCGCCCATGTTCGCCGAGATGCAAAAGCGGATTGACGCTGTGAACGCGGTGATGCAAGAGAACCTGGCAGGCGTGCGCGTGGTCAAGGCCTTTGTGCGCATGCAACACGAACAAAAGCGTTTCGGCCGGGCCAACAACAACCTGATGGACCAGGGCATCCGCGCGATGCGCACCATGGCCAGCTCCTGGCCCCTGATGATGACCTCGATCAACCTGGGCGTGGTCGCCGCGCTCTGGCTGGGCGGCGTCCAGGTGAGCCGCGGGACCATGCAGGTCGGGCAGATCATCGCCTTTGTCAACTATTTGTTGACGACCCTCTTTTCGCTAACCATGGTCAGCATGCTCATCATGCAGTTGGCGCGGGCGGAAGCATCGGCCAAGCGCATCCTGGAGGTGCTGGAGAGCGAGCCGCAGATCCAAGACAAGCCCGGCGCCCTGCCGGATTTCTCGCCGCAGGGGCGGGTAGCCTTTGAGAGCGTCACGTTTACCTATGGCGAGGGCAGCGAGCCGGTACTCAGCAATGTGAGCTTTGTGGCCGAGCCGGGGCAGACGATCGCCCTGCTGGGCACCACCGGCGCCGGCAAGTCCAGCCTGGTGCACCTCATACCCCGCTTCTACGATGTGAGCGCCGGCCGCGTGACCATTGACGGCATCGATGTGCGCGATGTGGAGCAAAAAGTCCTGCGCCGTAACATCGGCATCGCCCTGCAAGAGACGGTGCTCTTTGCCGGCACCATCCGCGACAACATCCGCTACGGGCGCCCCAGCGCTTCAGATGATGAGGTGATCGCTGCGGCCAAGGCAGCCCAGGCACACGATTTCATCATGTCCTTTCCGGAGGGCTATGATACGCAGGTCGGGCAGCGCGGCGTCAACCTATCGGGTGGGCAGAAGCAGCGCATCGCCATCGCGCGGGCGCTCCTGGTGCAGCCGCCTGTGCTGATCCTCGACGACAGCACGAGTTCTGTGGACCTGGAGACCGAGGCCAAGATCCAGAAAGCATTGGAGGGCCTGATGCGCAACCGCACCAGCTTTGTGGTGGCCCAGCGCATCAGCTCGGTAATCCATGCCGACAAGATCCTGGTATTGGACCAGGGCCGCATCGCCGCCGAGGGGACGCATAGCGAACTGCTGACGACGAGCCCGGTTTACCGCGAAATCTATGACTCGCAACTCGGGAATGGGGTGACGGCGAATGGTTGAGCAGCAACGAAACGGCAAGCAGAGTGGGGATAGGTCCAGAGGCCGGGCGCAGGGTCCAGCTTTTGGGCCCCGGCGTGGGCCCCACGGCATGGGTGCGCTGGAAAAGGCCAATAACCCCGTCCGGACGCTGCTGCGCCTCCTGGGCTATCTGAGGCATCATCTCTGGCCGCTCCTGGGCACAATGCTCCTGGTGCTGGTCACCTCGGTCGTGGACCTCCTCGGCCCCTTCCTGATGGGCCGGGCCATCGATCTCTATATCACCCACGGTGACCTGCCGGGCCTGGCCCGATTGCTCGTATTGATGCTCGGCGTGTACATCGCGTCTGCCCTGGGGCACTGGCTGCAGAACTATATCGTGGCGGCGGTAGCGCAGCGAGCCGTGCGGGACCTGCGCCGCGACCTGTTTGCACAAATGCAGACCCTTTCGCTGCGCTTCTTCGACCAGCGGACCCATGGCGACCTGATGAGCCGTCTGACCAACGATGTCGACAATATCAACAGAATCCTGATGCAAAGCACCACCCAGCTCATGGCCAGCGTTTTCAGCCTGCTTGGTGTGGCCGTGATGATGTTTATCGTCAACGCGCCGCTGGCACTCGTGAGCCTGGTGGTCGTGCCGGCCACCTATTCGCTGACGCGGGTTATCGCCCGGCGTTCGCTGGAGCAGTTCCGGGCCCAGCAGGATTCCCTGGGCCGGCTCAACGGCATCATCGAAGAGAACATCACCGGCCAGCACGTGGTCAAGGCCTTTGTGCGCGAACAGCCGGCCATCAAGGAATTCGATGTGGTCAACCGCGAGCTGCAAGGGGCGGCTACTCGCGCCCAGATCCTCTCCGGCTTTATGGGCCCGCTGATGAACATGGTGAACAACCTGGGCCTGGCTGTAGTGGGCGGCACCGGCGGCTGGCTGGCGCTGAGTGGCCTGGCTACGGTAGGCACCATTGCCAGCTTTATCAGCTACTCCAAGCGCTTCACCCGGCCACTAAACCAAATCGCCCAGCTCTTCAACGCGATCCAATCGGCGCTGGCCGGTGCGGAGCGGGTCTTTGAGATCCTGGATGAGGTGCCTGATCTGACCGATGCGCCCGATGCGCAGCCGTTGGAGCGCGTCACCGGCCAAGTGACCTTTGAGAAGGTCTGCTTTAGCTACGAAGAGGGCGTACCGGTGCTCAAGGATGTGAGCCTGCACGCCAGGCCCGGGGAACTGATCGCCCTGGTGGGGCCGACGGGCGCCGGCAAGACGACTATCGTCAACCTGCTCACCCGTTTCTATGATGTGGAGAGCGGAGCCATCCACATCGACGGGCGCGACATCCGCGAGATACCCCAAGAAGACCTGCGCCGGAAGCTGGGGCTGGTCCTGCAAGACAACTTTTTGTTTGCCGACACGGTCATGGAGAACATTCGCTACGGGCGCCTGGATGCCAGCGACGAAGAAGTCATCGCCGCCGCCCGCTTTGCCAATGCCGACTCGTTCATCCGTCACCTGCCGCAGGGCTACCAGACGGTACTCGCGGAGCGAGGCAGCAACCTCAGCCAGGGACAGCGGCAACTGCTGGCCATCGCCCGCGCCATCCTGGCGGACCCGGCAATCCTCATCCTCGATGAGGCCACCAGCAACGTAGACACGCGCACCGAGCAGCAACTCCAGGCCGCGCTGCGCACGCTGATGGAGGGACGCACCAGCTTTGTCATCGCCCACCGCCTGAGCACCATCCGCAATGCCGACCAGGTGTTGGTCATCAACGGCGGGCAGGTCATCGAGCGCGGCACCCATAGCACGCTCCTGGCCCAGCGAGGCTTTTACTACAACCTCTACATGAGCCAGTTCGGTCGTATCCAGCAAGAAGAGCCGCTGCCCCCGCAGCGAGCAGGCA
Source organism: Anaerolineae bacterium (assembly GCA_034428955.1). Lineage (GTDB taxonomy): Bacteria > Chloroflexota > Anaerolineae > SpSt-313 > SpSt-313 > DAOUGZ01. The sequence continues at coordinate 4,439 of DAOUGZ010000249.1, forward strand.
GGCTCGCGCCCGGGACTGCATCCACCGGCGCCTAGTACTGCAACCGTGCTTTATCGGCGACCAAGCGCGTCCGGGCTCGCTGCTCCGCATAGGCCCGGAACGGCTCCTTTAGGGGGTTTTTGAAGGGTCTGCCGGAGTTGGGGCGGCCCCAACTCCGGCAGACCCTTCAAAAACCCCTCCTCCCCCAGAAAAGCGAACCTCTTCCCCCACCTATGTATAGTATAGATAGAAGGCCTTCGCAGGACAGATCCCGGGAAAGGTAACACTATGGATGAAAAAGAAGCGATTGCCCGGCTGCAACAGGGCGACCTGGCCGGCTTAGAGTTTCTCGTACGCGAATACCAGGACGAAGCCAAGCGCACAGCGTATCTGATCACCGGTGACACGGCGTTGGCGGAGGATGTCGTACAGAGCGCCTTCCTGCGCGCCTACGAACACATCGACCAGTTCGACCCCCAGCGCCCCTTTGGCCCCTGGTTCCTGCGCAGCGTAGCCAACGCCGCGCTCAGAGCCGCATCACGTCGCGCGCGCCAGGCGCCGTTGCCGGCGGATGAAGCCTCGGGGGGTAGGCTGACCAGCCCAGAGCCGGGGCCCGAGCAGTTGATCGAGCAAGCAGAGACGCGCGAAGAACTGTGGGCGGCGCTGAACCGGCTCTCGCCCCGCCTGCGCGAAACCGTCGTTCTGCGCTATTACCTGGGAATGAGCGAAGCTGAGGCGGCTGAAGAGCTGGCCTGCGCCACAGGGACGATCAAATCGCGGCTGCACGCCGCACGTAGGCGGTTGCAGCAGCTCGTGGCCTCGATAGCGCCGGGCCGCGCCTCGCTTGAGGGAAGAGGAGAGTAATCATGGCAAGGCAAGAAGAACAGACTCGCCGGCTGATGGCCGAGGTGGCCGGCAAAGGTCTACAAGGCAGCGCCGACCTCTGGCCGCGCATCCAGGCCGAGGCCGCAGCACGGCGGCCGGCACGACGCCGGCGGGCCGTCTATGGCTTGGCCACCGCCCTGGCCGGCGTGCTGGTCATCGGCGCGGCGCTGGTTCTGTGGAAGCCGTCCCCCGGCAGCCCTGTGCCTACTCAACAGGCGCCCCAGTCGGGGCCGGCGGTGATGATCGCCGAGGGGGCAGAGTCGGCTCCGCGACCTCCAGAGCAAGCCGGCACGCTGCCGGCGCCCGCCGGCGAGGAGCCGCGAGTCCTGAGCCCCGAGGAATCCATGCGTCGGGATGCCCAGGAGTATGCCGTCAGCCAGGGCATCAGCCTCGACGAAGCCATCCGGCGCCTCGAGCTCCAGGACGAGATCGGCCGACTGAACGCCAAGTTGGAGGCCAACGAGCGCGACACCTTTGCCGGCCTGTGGATCCAGCACCAGCCCGAGTACCGGGTCGTCGTGCGCTTTATCCGCGACGGCGAAGAGACCATCCGCCGCTACGTCGAGGGTGGGCCGCTGGCGGACATCGTCGAGGTCCTGCCGGCCGAGTTCACGCTGGATGAGCTCCTGGCCCTGCAAGACGAGTTCACCGAGATCGCCATCCAGGCGGACGTCCTGGCCTGGTCGGGGGTCAACGTCCAGGAGCACACCGTCGAACTCGCCGTCACCGATCGGGCCAAGCTCGAGGCCACCCTGCAAGAGATGGGCAGGACCCTGCCCGCCAACGTCACTGTGAGCGAAGTGACAGACCTGCCGACCCCCCTCATCGCCGAATAGGCCGGACGCCTGTTCCCACCCCAGACCTGACGGGTTTGCGCAAACCCGTCAGGTCTGACCTATCCCCTCCAACCGGTACCCACGCCCACCCTGGCCGGTCGGCCAGGCGCAAGCCCCACCCCCTGACCGATGCACAGGCGACGAGGCCATGCTACAATAGAGCCAAAGCCACACTCGTTCGGGGGGGAGGACTCCGATGGCACTACAGCGCAGCCGTTTGCGTAAGGGATGGGGATCGGCCATTCTGTTCCTCGCCCTGGTGACCTTGCCTGTCACCTGGGTGTTGCTAAAGCCGGCGACGCGCCTACAGGAAATCGTCGGCACCATCGTCGCCAGCGTGATAGTCGGCCTCGTGGGGGCAGAGCTCCTCTACTACGAGGGCGTACAGGCCAAGGACGTGGGCCTGGGGCGTCGCCACTGGGTGGAGGGCCTGGCCCCGTTCGCCACCTGATGGGTGGCAGTCACCGTGGTGGATTTGGGGGATGGAGCCATTGCCGGGCTGCTCGGCCGGCCGATGGCCGCGATGGGGGCCCCTACAGAAGTGACGGTACTGGAGGAGGAAGATGAGAGTGCCCAAGGTTTTCGGGATAGTCATTCTTGTTCCCTTTGCGGTCATAGCAATACTACTGATGGCTTCTACGATCAATCATAAAAGTCAGTTGAGAAAAGAAGCCAAAGAGTACTTTCCGTCCGGCAGTATGGTTAGAGTAGACGGCAAAGAGCTGCATGTATACTCAGAGGGTGAAGGGG
>DAOUGZ010000250.1:0-17619 GCA_034428955.1 Anaerolineae bacterium
CTAGGCCTCTCCGGCGCCGGCACCCAGCTTGAGCTGGCGGTTGTAGAGGCTGCTGTAGAGCCCGTTGCGGCTGAGTAGTTCCTCGTGGCTGCCCACCTCGCGGATGTAGCCGTCCTCGAGGGCGATGATCTTGTCCGCATTGCGGATGGTGCTCAGGCGGTGGGCGATGACCAGCGCCGTGCGCCCATGCAGCACCGACTCCAGCGCCTGCTGGATCAGGTATTCAGCCTCGGCATCCACCGACGAGGTGGCCTCGTCGAGGATGAGAATACGCGGGTCGGCCAGGATAGCGCGAGCCAGGGCCAGGCGCTGCTTCTGCCCGCCGCTCAGGCGCACGCCGCGCTCGCCGATCTCGGTATCGTAACCGTTGGGCAGCGTGATGATGAAATCGTGGGCGTAGGCGGCCTTGGCGGCGGCGATCAGTTCCTCCTCGGTGGCGTCCGGCTTGCCGTAGAGCAGATTGTCGCGGATGGAGGTGTTGAAGAGAAAGGTGTCTTGCAGGACCACCGCCAACTGGCGACGGAGACAATCCAGCTCGATCTTGCGCAGGTCCACGCCGTCGAGGTTGATCGTGCCCGCGCTGGGGTCATAGAAGCGGCAGATCAGGTTGGCGATGCTCGTCTTGCCGGCGCCGCTGGGGCCGACCAGGGCCACCGTCTGCCCCGGGGCAATGGTCAAGGACACATCGTGCAACACCTCGTCGCCCGTGCCGTAACGAAAGTGCACGTTGTCGAAGCGGATTTCCCCCCGTACGTCGGACAGCACGATAGCGTCCGGCGCGTCGACAATATCCGGCGCGGTATCGAACAGCTCAAAGATACGTTCGCCGGCGGCAATGGCCTGCTGAAAGACGTTGTCAATATCGGTCAGGCGCCGGATGGGCTCGTAGAAGGCTGTGATGTAGGAGAGAAAAGCGACGAGGGTGCCCAGCGAGAGTTCACCACGGATAACGCGGATGGAGCCAAAGCCCAGCACGATGGCTATGCCCATGAAGGAGACAAAGTGCATGGCCGGGAAAAAGGTCGACCACTGCCGTATCGCCGCCACCCGCGCCTGCAGGTAGTGGTGACTCTCGTGGGTAAACTCGCGCAGCTCGCGCTCCTCCTGGCGAAAGGCCTGAGTAACGCGGATACCCGAGAGGCGGTCCTGCAGCAGCGAGTTGATGTCGCCCAGGCGATCGCGCACGCGGCGGTAGATGGGGCGTACGCGCTTGTTAAAGTGGCGCAGGCATACGGTCAGGATGGGCACCGGAATCAGTACGAGCAGCGCCAGGCGGTGGTCGAGTACAAAGAGGACGACGGCGGCGCCCATCAGCCGCAGCAGGTCAACGAAAAAGAGGGCCGAGCCGTGGGTGAGGAATTGCTCCAGGGCCTCCACGTCGTTAGTCACGCGCGACATCAGCTCGCCCGTCGAGGTGCGCTCAAAAAAGCTGAGCGACAGCCGCTGCAGGTAGGCATACAGGCGCACGCGCATGTCCACGATCACCCGCACGCCGAGGGCGTGGCGGATGAACATGTCTCCCCCGTCGAGCACGGCCAGGAGCAGATACACCCCCACCAGGGTGGCGATCAGCCCGCCGACGCGCCCCACGTCGCCCGAGCTAATGACCTGGTCGATGATCACACGCTGGAAGAGCGGCGGGAGCAGCTCCAGGCCGGCCCGGCCCATGATCAGGAGGGTGCTGGCCAGCACGGGCTTCCAGTAGGGGATGAACAACAGAAAGAGACGTTTCAGGCTGCGCATGGACTACCATCCTTCAGAGAGGCCGGCTATTAACAGCTCGCAAAGGCGATTGGAAATCACCCCTGGAGACGCTGCGGCGCCGGGCGTCGACGTAGGTCGATGCGTCCGCGCAGGCGGACGACCGGCCGTAGGCCCACTAGCCCCGACTTTTTAGTCGGCCGGCAAAGGTTTGCAAACACAACCTAGAGCGGGTAGAACCGGGGCTTGCGCCCAACGAAATGGGTCAGATGGGTGAGGCCCACACGCCGCAACATATCCGCAGCGCGGGCAAACTCGAACCCAACGTGCACTGCATAGTGCGCGTCGGCTCCGAGGGTAACCCGCCGGCCGCCGAGTTCGACATAGCGGCGCAGGATAGCCTCATCGGGGTAGGGCGCCTTCGGCGGCTGGCGCCAGCCGGAGGTGTTGAACTCGAGGGCGACATCCCGCTCGATCATCAGCCGCAGGATGCGCTCAATTTGCCCCCAGTGGCGTTGCGGGTCGAAGGGGCCACAGTCCTCCACGGCATAACGCTTGGCCACATCGAGATGCCCCAGGGCGTCAAAGAGGCCGCTCTGCACCGTTTCCTCGACAGCCTCGAAATAGGAGTCGTAGGCTTCCTCGACGGGGCGGCGGCGGAAAAAGCTTGGGTCAATGAACTCGTGATGCACATAGTGCACCGAACCGATCACATAGTCGAGGGGCAGAACCTGGGCCAGGTCGGCCACCCGCTGAGCAAAGGGCGGTTGGTAGCAGACCTCGGCGCCGATGTAGAGCTCTAGGCGGCCGGCAAAGGCCCGCCGCGCCTCCTCAACATCGCGACGCAGCAGGTCAAAGTCATAGTAGCCATAGCCGGGGTCCGAGGGCTCGGTATCCAGGTGCTCGGTGAAGGTCAGGCCGGCCAGACCGCGCTGCAGAGCGGCCCGGCACAAGGCCATAACGGGCTCCTGGGCATCGCAGGAGCGACAGGAGTGCAGGTGATCGTCAAAGAGGGGCAAGCGCGGCAAGGCAGAGTCCTAACGGCCTACCAGGCACACGCCGGCAAAGATCAGCAGCACGCCCATCCAACGCAGAGGACCGACCGGCTCACGCAAGATGAGGGCCGAGATCAACATGACCAGGATGTAGCCGATCCCAACCATCGGGTAAGCCACGCTGAGGTCCAGCCGGGAAAGCGCCATCAGATAACAAATCGAGGAGATACCATAGCTGGCAAAGCCCAGCAACACCATTGGGTTCGAGAACATGCGCACCAACATGCCGACGCTCAGGCTGTCGATCGCGCCGACCTGGTTCATGCCACTCTTCATCAGCAATTGCCCGGCCGCGCCCAGGCCCACCGCCGCCAGAACTAGGACAAGAGGGTTACTCGTCATCACCGTCCTGCTTTCCTCCTGCAACGCATCGCCTCCCACAAGAGGCCCTCAGGCCACGGATTGAGATCTGACGGGTTTTCGAAACCCGTCAGGTCTGCTCATTATATCGGCGGCGGGATGGGAGTCAAAACCCCTTCACCAGGGCAGTTTGTCCGCCAGCGCCTGCACGGGGTCATCGTACGACACATAGATACGGCGCAGGGTGAGGAGCCCGCCAGCCCTTTGCCACACAGAGAGGTTGCTGGTCAGCCCCGTCTCGTAGCCATAAGCGGTGAGCTGAGCCATGGTCAGGGCGCTATAGTTGCCGTAAGGGTAGGCAAAGGAGGTAATCGTAGCGCCCGTCTCCGCCTCGAGGATGCGCTTGGCCTCGCCCAGATGGCGCTCGGCCTCGGCCTCGCCGAGGGCGTCGACGCGCGTATGGTCGTAGCTGTGGCCGCCAATGCTGAAACCAGCCGCGACCAGAGAGCGCAACTCGTCCCAGTCCATATAGGCCGACGAGCCGACGAAAGCGATAGGAACGTAAAAGGTCGCCGTCATCCCCCGCTCTTGCAGGATGGGCACGGCGTTCTCATAGGCCGAGACGTAGCCGTCGTCGAAGGTGAGAGCGACCGGGCGCGCGGGCAAAGGCTCGCCGCTCCGCAAATAGTCTGCCACCTCATCCAGCGAGACGACATGCGCCCCCAGGCTGATGAGCAGGTCCATCTGCGCCGCCAGGCTCTGCGGACTCACCGTCCACTGTTTCACCGCCTCCGAGGCATCATCATCCAGGCTCTGGATGCGGTGGTACATGAGGATGGGGATGGGCGCACCCTGCCCGCCCTGGCCAAAAGTCAGGGTCAACGGCTGCTCCAGGGTGCCGCCCAGCTCGCTGCGCACGCCCTCAACGGTCAGCCGGTACTCGATGCCCGGCTCGCGCGGCGCGGTCGTGATGAGCAGGTCTTCGGGCGTCAGCCACTCGACGCCGAAGGACAGCTCCGGCTCGAAGCGGACCTGCACCGTGGCCGGATCGGTGTCCATCGGCTGGTCGAAGACGATATGCACCGGCGCAGGGGCCAGCAGGTCGGTATCGCCGTCGATGGGGCAGGTGCGGAGCACGCGGACGGCCGAAGCCGGGCCGGGCGCCGGCGCGCGAGTGAGCGAGGGGCTGGGCGACGGCGAAGCGGTGACGGAGGGCGTGACGCTGGCCGTCGCGGTCGCCGTGGCCGTCGCTGATGGCGCCTCAGTCGCCGTGGCCGTAGCCGATGGCGTCACAGTCGCCGTGGCCGTCGCCGATGGTGCCTCAGTCACCGTCGCCGTAGGGGTGACTGAAGGGCCGGCGTTCGGCGAGGCGGACGATGTGGCCGAAGGCGCCGGCTCAATCGTCGCCCAGACCTCGAGCGGCGGAGGGGTCGGTGAAGCCATCTCGGTGATGGCCGAACCCGGCGTCATACAGAGCGGGCGGGCGATGAACACCGCGGCCACAGCATAGATGGCGACCAGAACGAGCGTTGGTATGCGGTTGCGGAGTGTCACGGGAATCCTTGCGTTTCGCGGCGCGAAGCGGCCCTACAGGCATAGCGGCATCGGAGACGTGAGGCCGGCAAGAGACAGGACGACTTTGGCGTGCCCCCACAGCAAGCGCTGCATGTGGAACGAATGAGGCAGCCAGATGATAGCATGACCGTGCAGGAAGGGCAAATGGGGGGCGTCAAGTCATACAGGCCCGTTTTGGTTCCTCCATTCAAGTGATGTATCATTCCCGGCAAGCGACCCGGCGGCAATGGACCGGGTTGCTGCAGCGACGTATCTGCGGAGCGCCGCAAGGCGCAATGCACCTGCAGTAGAGGGAGCCGGGAATGAACTTGTTCTCAACAGGGAACCTGGGCCGTTGCTCAAGGGTTATCGTGCCCTGTGTTCTGGCCGCCGTCATGCTGGCCAACACGGCCTGCCAGCCGGGGGCGACCGCCACGCCGTCGCCCGAGCCCACTGTGGCGCCGCTGACCGGCAAGTTGACCCGTGAGGCCATCGAGGCCCATTCGGGATGGGAGCAACTGCGCGCTCAGGACTATACGCCGGATAGCGCCGCCATCGAGGCCATCCGAGACAAGGCTGCCAATGTCGAGGTTATCCTCTTTGTGGGCACATGGTGCGGCGACAGCAAGCGCGAAGTGCCGCGCTTTTTCAAGATCTGGGATCAGGCGGGGCTCTCCATGTCTGGGGTTACCATCCTTGGCCTCGATCGGACGAAGAAGGATGCTGAGGGCCTGACCGAGAAGTGGAGCATCGAGTTCGTGCCGACGTTTATCTTTGTCCGAGACGGCCATGAGCTGGGCCGCATTGTCGAGAGGCCGGCCGGGGCGACACTCGAGGGCGATATCGCCAGCATCCTCTCCCAGTCCTAATCCGCAATCCGGCAGCGATGCCTTGCAGATTGGGCACAGCCAGGTTGTGTTTGCATACCAGCCGAGGCGGCATGGGAGCCGCCTCGGCTGGGTTTAAAAACACGCCCTGGCACTCACTGCCGGGTATCTACTCGACCCCGTTGGGGCTGCCCAGGTCAAACTCGGTGTGGATCAGGCGCACCGCATCGGCCATGCGTTCTTGCTCCAGGCAGAAAGAGATATTGTACTCGGAAGACCCCTGGGCAATAGCCGTGACGTTGATCTCTGCCTGCGCCAGGGCCGCAAAGATACGGGCGGCGATGCCGGGCGTGCCGCGCATGCCCGCCCCCACTACCGCCACAATGGCCATGGGCGAATGCGCATCGACACGCTCGATATCTTGCCGGCCCAGCTCGGGCGCGAGTTCGCCGTGCAGCGCGGCCACCGCCCGCTCTTCCGCCCCGCAGGGGATGACGAAGCAGATGTTTTGCTCCGATGAGGACTGGGAGATCATGAGCACGCTCACCGACTCGCGGGCGACGGCGCCGAACACCTTGGCCGCCACGCCGGGCACGCCCATCATCCCCCGCCCCTCCACAGTCACCAGGCTCAGGTCGCGGATGGCCGTGATCGCCTTGACCACATGGCGCGACAGGCGCGGCTCGGGCCCGAGGACGGTGCCGGGGTGCTCGGGCTGGAAGGTGTTCTTGATACGCAGGGGGATGGCGCTCTCAATGGCCGGCAACATGGTCTTGGGATGAAGCACCTTGGCCCCAAAGTAGGAGAGTTCGGCCGCCTCGATGTAGGAGAGCTGGGGCAGGGTGCGCGCATCGGGCACCAGGCGCGGGTCGGCGGTGAGAACGCCGTTCACATCGGTCCAGATCCAGATTTCCTCACTGCCGAGGCTGCTGCCGATGAGCGCTGCGCTATAGTCGCTGCCGCCCCGCCCCAGGGTGGTGGGAATGCCCTCGCGCGTCGCGCCGATAAAGCCGGTCACCACCGGCACGGTGCCGCGGGCCAGGAGGGGCAGTAGGCGCCCGCGGACGTGCAGGCGCGTTTCTTCCGCCAGGGGCTCGGCCGCCCCAAAGCGGTCGTTGGTGACGATCAACTCGGTGGCCTCGACCGGTTGCGCCGGCACGCCCAGTTCCTTCAGGGCGCCCGCCACCAGCCGGACGTTCAGCCGCTCGCCGATGCCGGAGACGAGGTCCATCGCCCGGGCGGTGCACTCGCCCAATACGTGGATCGATTGGCAAAGAGCGGTGACCGAGTCGAGCTGGCTATAGATCTCGCCCAGCGTCTCTACCTGCCGCGCCTCATCCGCCAGGCAAGCCTCGGCCGCCGCCCGATGCTGGGCGCGCAGCTCCTGGACGATCTCCCGGTAACGCCGGCCGTCGCCCGCCGCAGCCGTCCGCGCCGCCTCGATCAGGCGATCCGTCACCCCGGACATGGCTGAAACGATCACAACCGGCGTGCCGTGCTCGTCGCGCACATCGGCCACAATTCGCGCCACATCGGCAATTCGCCGGCCGTCGCCGACCGATGACCCTCCGAATTTCATAGTCAGCATGACGATGCCTCCTGGAACTCGAAAACCAAGGCATCGTCGCCCCGGATCATAACCCGAATGGCCCACCACAGGGATTATGACAACTTTCCGGCGCCAAGTGCCGGGCCACACGGAGGCAGCAAGGGGTCATCCGCTGGCCACCCTCCACCGCTGCCGCTCGATAGGACTATTGTACTATATCTTGCGAGCGGCTCCAATGTGCGTAAGATGTGTGTGAGCGAGAGCCACCTCTGCTGGGTTTGAAAACTCGCCCTAGCTCGCGAGCAGCTCAGACACGGTCACAAAGCGATAGCCTCTCTCTTGCAGGCCCTCGATGATGGCGGGCAGGGCCTGCAGCACCTCGCCGCGGTTGGCATACATGGGGTGCAGCAGGATGATCGAGCCCGGCCGGACCCTGTCGAGCACATAGGCCGCAATCCGATCCCCGTCCTGCGCCACATCGGGGTAGGACTCGGGCTCCAGGTCCCAAGTTACCGTCGTGCGGCCCGTGCGCCAGAGGTAGAGGGGCAGGAGGAAGAGCTTTTTGCAGCCGGGCGGCCGGAAGTGGATCTCGCCCTCGTAGCCGGCCTGCCGGATCAGCGCGTCCGTCTCTTCGATTTCGCGCTCGATGAAGGAGAGCGGCTTGCCGATCATGGCGGCGTGAGAGTAGCTGTGGTTGCCGAGTTCATGCCCTGCGGCGACGATACGCTGCGCTTCCTCCATGTGCAGAGACAGGTCCCGCCCAGTGACGAAAAAGGTCGCCCGCACGCCGTACTGCTGCAGGAGCGGGAGGGCCGCTTCCGTCCCCTCCGGCGTCGGGCCGTCGTCGAAGGTGAGGGCCACGATGGGGCGGGTGGTATCGGCGTGCGCCACCAGGCGGCCGCCGGCCTGCACCGTGCGCGCCTTGCTGAGCTTCCATGTGAGCGGCAGGCCGATCAGGACAAGCAGCACAACCGGAGCGACCACCCTCAGCCACGGGCTCGTGCGCCGCCCCGCGCGCCGGCCAGCCAGCCACCAGGCGGTCAGCCCGGCCGCGGCCAGCACACCGACCACGAGGAGCGCATCTGCTGCTCTGTCGTACATCAATTCCTCTCTCTAGCCCTCGATTCGCCCAAAGGCCCGCAGCTTGGTCAGCATGTCCAGGGTCAACTCCCCCTGCCACTCGCGCCGGGCCTGCGGCCACACCTCCGGGTAGTTATCTCCCCAGGTCCAGGTCGGCTCCCAGGCGCCTTGGGCGGTCTGACGGGCGATCTGGTAATCCAGGTTCGCCTCCAGGTCCGCCCGGAAGAGGTCGGCGAGGAGGGCATCAGGCGCCGGCGCCACCTTGAGCGGCGTGCAGGCGTAGGTTGCCCAGGCCTGCGGGTCGCAGTTGACCACGCCGGGCGCCACCTGGCGTAGCCGGGCGACCAGCCGTTCCTTGAGAGGCAGCGGCAGCCCAGGGGCCTCGGCCAGGCATAGGGCCGCTTCCATCGCGTCGCCACCGCCACCAAAGGCCTGAGCGCTGAGAGCGATGGTATCGCGGACGGTGCGCTCCGCCAGCGCCGCCAGCCACTCGTGCGGGACGAGTTCGGCATAGCGATAGAGGTAGGCGACCAGCTCGGCGCGGGGGATGACCAGGTAATCGTCAAAGGTGCGAGCCAGGCTGCCCGCCTCGTCGTGCCACCAGGGCGCGTGGGGGTAGTCGTTGGCATCCTCCGGCACCGGGCGCCAGACGCCGGCCTGCTCGTCGAACGTCGCGCGCAAGTAGCCGATGGCTCCGCGCACCAAGGGGTGCGACGCGGGCACGCCCAGCTCCTCGAGGATGCGCAGGCCGAGGCGCGTGGCGATGGCCGACGAGCTGGGCGTGCGCAGGTCCGCCTCCAGGGCGCGGCCAAAGCCGCCGTCTTCGTTGCGGTAGCGCGCCAACTCGGCCAGCACCGGTTCCGCAGGCGCCGCCTCGAAGCGGTACGCAAAGAGCGCACGGTCCAGCGGGCGGGCCTCGGCCATGAGAAAGTGCCGCGCGCGGGCAAAGGCTTCGCGGCTCAGCAGCTCCATCGTTTACCTCCAGTCGCTTCCCATGCGTCATACTTGCCGGGCAATCGCCGCCGCCACTTTCGCCGTCATCTCACGGTAGTGGGCATCACCAAAATACCATACATGGATCATGTACGTGTTCAGCCAGTAGTAGAGCCGCCGGAGTTCATAGCCCGGGCGCAGGGGAGCGCGCGCCGTGTAGGCTTCCCAGAAAGCGGGGCCGGCCGTGCCGAACACGTCCAGGTAGGCCAGCTCCAGCTCGACGTCGGCGTACTGGGCGCCGGGGTCCACGATCCCCGCCAGGTGCCAGCCCTTTTCATCCTGAGAGATCAGGACGTTGCCCGCCCAGATATCGCCGTGCACCAGGGTGGGCGGCCCCTGCGCGCGCAGGGCACCCTCGGCCGACTCTAGCGCGCGGTCGATATCCCGCAGCACGTCCGCAGGCAGCCGGCTCGCCATCTCGCGGCGCATCTCCTGCAGGCGCGGCACAAACACACGCACCCACTCCCGCTCGCCCGGCTCGCCGAGGGCGCCAAAAGCATCGCGTCTGTGCGCGTGCAGCTCCAGCAGCACCTCGGCCAGCTCGCGCTCGACGGCGGCGCGGTCCTCAGGCGCGAGCGGCACGCTGCCCAGCACAACGCCGGGCAGCCGTTCCATGAGCAGGTAGGCAAAGGGCGCTCGCCGGCCGGAGCTATCCTCATGGTAGACCTGGGGGCAGGGGAAGCGCGTCTCGCCGCGCAGGTAGGCCAGGCTTCTGGCCTCGGCGGCGAAGGCACCGTCTCCGGCCGGCCGCACCTTGATCACGGCCTGGCGCGGCTCGCGGTCGAAGGCGAGCCGCCACACCGAGTTGATCATGCCCCCGTGCAGGCGCTCCAGGCCCGTGCAGCGCACGCCGGCGCCCAGCCAGGCGGCGAGCGCGCCTTCCGCCTGCGCGGGGGTCAGCGACAGGTCGCCGTGCAAACCGTCTTCCACCGCCTACTCCAGGCCGTCCAGGAGCAGCACGGCATCCTCCCAGTGGCCCGGTGTGGAGAACCACTGGGTGCGCGCTTCGGGGAAGACCCGGCCTGTCCGGTTGCCGGTGGCATGGGTGCCGGCGTCCTTCTCCTCCCCGGTCGCGGGGTTGACCAGGGTGGCGCGGACCTGCCTGGTCAGGATCTTGTCCAGGTGGATGAGCACGTGGCACTGGCTGCTCAGGTAGACCAGGGCGAAGGAGCCATCTACGGCGCGGCGCGCGGCGTTCAGGGTGCGCTCGCCGCTCACGCCGGCGGCAAAGAGCCCCTGGTCCGGTATGGTCTTCCACCACGGGCGCGAGGTGGCGATGCGCCTGAAGAGGCTCATATGCCCGGCACCGGGAGTGTCAAAAAAGTCCGTCCAGCCGGGCCGGACGCGCCACATCTCGTTCTGCCCGTAGGTAAAGAACCCGCCGGCCATGAACGACCACCAGGCCTGCCGGCGCACGATGAGCGGCGTGATCGGCCCCTGGGGGTACTCGGGGCCGTCCTCATAGGCCGGCTCGCCGAGGACCACCGGCCGGACGGGCGAAAGCAAGCCGTCGGCGAGGACGGCGGGGTGGATCTTGGCCCACTCCGTCCAGGTCTGGATCATGTTGAAATCGAGCCAATCCTCCTCATGGAAGAACTGGGAGGAGGAGTGCCAACCGCAGGGATGATAGGTGATGAGGTGCGCCCCACCGTCGCCCTCGCGCAGGCCCTCTGCCAAAGCGCGGTAGACGGCCTCATAGCCGGTGGGGATGCGGTCGCCGCCGTTGACCCAGATGACGTTGGGCTGCTCGCGGTAGCGGGCGCCCAGCCAGCGGCCGTAGGCACGCGCGCTATCCGCATCAATGGCCTGGACGTCGTTCACATAGTAGCCCCAGGTGGGGAGCATGGCCAGCACGAGCCCACGCTCGGCGGCAAAGCGCAGCAGATGGTCCACATTGGCAAAGTAGGCCGGGTTGGGCTGGGCCGGCGTGCCGAGCCAGGGGAGGTCGCCGGCATAGTTGGGGCCGGGGGTCTTGCTCTCAAAGCCTGTGCCGCCGCCCCAGGCCAGCACCCCCTGGATGACCGTGAACCCCTTCGCCGCTCGGTTCGCCAGGTAGGCCTCGGCGTCTTCCCGAGTGTACTGGGCAAAGAGCGGCCAGGCCGTATCGCCGAGCCAGAAAAAGGGCTCGCCCGCGGCATCGACAAAGTAGCGCCCATTCGGCGAGATGCGGATGGGAGCGGTGACCGGGGTTGTCATGCTTGCCTCCTTGTCTGAATGGTCAGAGGGCCGATCACGCCACCTCGCGGTAGCGTTCCAACAGGCGGTCCAGCGCCGCGCGCAGCACCGCCTCATCCGGCGGGCACTCTTCGAGCCAGGCCACGTCGCGCGCGGGGTCCATGCCCAGGCTGCCGGCGCGCTCCCGCACCGTCTTGGCGTAGCGGCCCATGCAGTCGCCGACGATCAGCTCCAGGTGCCAGCGGCGGCGATCGACCTCCTCGCCGTGTACTGTAGAGCCCACTGCCGCCACCCGCAGGTGGGCCAGGAACTCGGCGGGGTAACCCTGCAGGATGCCGCCGCCGGCCAGCTCTGCGCAGGCCTGACAGACGCGCTTGCTGCGCCGCAGCGCCTCTACGATCTCGTCGCGACGGGGCGGGCAACCGGGAATGTGGGTGCCCCGATGCGCATAGCGCCCGGCGCAGTTGCCGATGAGGAGGACCTCGCCCGCCGCCTCGCCCACATCGCCCTCCCCGCCAAAGACCAGGGTAACCGGCCGGAACTGCTTCTGAGCGGCAAAGCGCTGCACCGAGAGCAGGGCGGCGGCCCGGCAGCCGCTGCAGGCGGAGCGGTCGCAGATAGTCACCTGGGGCATCAGTTCGGCCACATGCTCGAGGGGCGTCTGGTAGACATGGCGGAGGGCGGCCACGCGCTCGCCCAACACATCGATACGGGCGGGGTCGCCGATGCCCACCCCCTCCTCGATGGCCCAATTGTAGTAGCGCGTGCGCGAGGCAATGCCCATCAGGTCGCGGGCCACCGTGTCCACAGCGACGGGGTCGGCGCCGACCAGCAGCAGGCGCATGCCGGCCGGGCGCCCCAGGGGCGAGCCGCCGGCCATGCCCTCCATGCCGTGCCAGCCGTCCACCACCGTCAGGTCCGGCCGGCGGATGCGGTTCAGGTCCACCAGTACCTGCTCCAAGAGTTCCCGGCGATGGGCCTCGCTGCGCATCCACTGGGGGGTGAGGGCAAAACTGTTCTTGAGGGCCACCGTATAGTCGGTGTCGATGTGCGTTTTGAGGCAGGGCAGCGAGATAAAGACATCCGCCTCCCGCACGAGTTGCGAGAAGGGGAGAGGAGGATGGGGGTAGCGGGGGTTCGCCAGCTCGACCTCGATGTGCGGCCCCCCGTCGAGGTTGTAGAGTTCGGCACCGGTGCGCATGGCCATCTCGCGCCAGCCGCCGCTGGGGAAGGCCGTCTCCAGGCTCGTCCCAAAGACGCCGGTGCCCTCGGCCACCACGATGCGGCCGGCGCCGTGGCGCTGCAACAAGCGCACCAACGCCTCAACGAGCGCCACATGTGTCGTGCTGCCCCACTCTGCCGGGTAGTTGGCCGTCAGATTGGGCTTGACCACCACACTCTGCCCGGGCCGCACGAACCGTTCCATCCCGCCCAGGTCCGCCAGGCAGCGCTCCAGAACCTCACCGGCCTGCGCGAAATCCGTCCACCGTCTCAGGGCCACCTGGGCCCGCGGCAAAGCCAACCCCTCGCCCACGCCTCATACCTCTAGGATATCGGTCGGTGCGGTGATCGCCCAAGCGGCAGGCGCTGCAGTGATGCACAACCCGCTTTGGCAATCCATGCTCCAACCGGTAGGGCCATAGGCCACTGCGAGAAACCGTTGCTGGATCCATACTCATTGTAGCCAACGGCTGGGGTGCGTCAAAGGAACAAGGCCGGGGGGCGACACCCGTCTCCATGTTCCGGCGCCCTCAGTTGTGCCGGGGCGCCTCCATGATGCGCGTGATCTCGCCGTGGTCCAGCCACACCAGCGAGCAGCGCTCACAGATGTCGATGACGATGCTGCCCGGGCCCAGGTAAGGGTGGGTGCTCATGCGGCGGTGACAGCGCGGACAGTCGGACCGGCGCTCGAGTTCTTTGCGGTTCAGGGGTACCGCCCGCGCCGGCCGCTGGGCACCGCGCCGGCGCAGGGACTGCACCAGCTCGTAAAAGATGGGTTGGGCGGCCAGGATGCCGCGACAGCGAGGGCAATAGAGGACGCGCAGGTTCTCAACCGAGGCCAGCACGAGCGCCGCCCGGCAGACGGGGCAATCCATGTCGCCCGGCTCGCCCAGAATGCGGACGCCCTCATCGTTCTCCCTGGGAAAGTGATAGGAGCTGCAGTACTCACAATGGAAAAAGTCTTTGCCCGGCACAAGGGCCATGGGCGCGCCGCAATTGCTGCAGTTCATCGCTTGGTTTCCCTGCCGGTGCTACTCGCCGATGATTTTGACCAGCACCCGCTTGCGGCGCCGGCCGTCGAATTCGCCGTAAAAGATCTGCTCCCACGGCCCGAAATCGAGCCGGCCCTCGCTCACCGCCACCAACACCTCGCGGCCCATGACCTGCCGCTTTAGGTGCGCGTCGCCGTTATCCTCGCCCGTGAGGTTGTGCCGGTAGCGGGAGATGGGCTCGTGGGGCGCCAGCTCTTCGAGCCAGCGCTCGTAATCCTGATGCAGGCCGGGTTCATCGTCGTTGATAAACACCGAGGCGGTGATGTGCATGGCATTGACCAGCACCAGCCCCTCGCGAATGCCGCTCTCGCGCAGGGCCTCTTCGACCTGGGGGGTGATGTTGACAAAGGCGCGGCGTGTCGGGATGTTGAGCCAAATCTCTTTACGGTAGCTCTTCATCAGCAACCTCTTCCTGTGCCTCGGCTACCATCTCTGCGCCGTCACGGTAGGCCTGGCCAAAGACGGCCGCGCCGATCAGCAGCAGGTAAAAGCTCGCGGGCGCCATGATCACCGGCAGCAGGCAGCAGAGGCAGATGGTATAGTAGGCGACCATGTACACGGCGTACACAATGGCCCAAACCCCGCCGACGATGACCCAGGCGACCAGGAAGCCGAGTTTGTTGGCTCGCAGAATGGGCCACCACTCGCGGATGCGCAGGCCGGCCGAGACCTTGTCGTGCAGCGAAAGGTGGACCAGCGCCGCAGGCAGAGGGATGGCGCCGAGGAGCAGCAGCAGCGAGCCGGCGGCCATCCCCAGAAACATGATGCCCATGCTGCCAAAGAGGAAGAACATTGAGAAAACCACGGCTTCCGATTCGCCGGCCATGCTCATGAGCGGCATGGCAAAAGTGGCCACAAAGTAGAGCCCGATGCCGACGACCATGATGAGGAGACCCGGCAGCAGGAAGACGAGTTGCACGGCCAAGGCGCGCAGGCCGTCTACGGCGAGCTTGCCCCAATCGTGCCAGTCCGGCAGGGTCAGCTCCTCACCCTGGGCCGCCCGGCGGACGAGCTCTAGAACGTAGCCCAAGACAAAGATAAAGGGCACGATCGGGATGAAGGAGCCGAGCAGAACCAGGGCACTGCCGATGAGGAAGCGGTTCTGCCAGTCCGGCCCCTGGAAGGGGAAGCGGAGCAGGTCTTTGATCGAAGCAACGGTGGTGGCTTTGGACATGTAGCACCTCCTTATGGCGACAGCCAACACCTTTCCATATTACAGTATGTGCAGGCTCTTTACAAATGTTAGGCGGCGGCGCGAGCCTTTTCCAGGTTGGCGCGCTCTTGCATCTTTTGCCGCAGTTCGCGGATATCCCGCGGCGCATAGTGGGCCGCCAAGAGCAGGAAGACAAAGCACACCAGCCAGGCCCCGGCGCTGATATAGAGAATGGCTTCGCCCAGTGTAGAGCGTACAGCGATCAGGCCGGCCAGGGTGGGTGCGGCCGAGGAGCCGATCTGCTCACAAAAGTTCAGGAGGGCGTTGGCCGTGCTGCGCACCTCGGGCACGGTGACGTCATAGACGGTCGAGATGACGTTCGGCGCGGCAAAAGGCATGAACATGCCCGTCACACACATCAAGAGCCCAAAGAGGAGCTTGTGGTCTGCCGGCAGGTTCAGAGTGACGGTGAGCAACACCGCGCCGGCAATCACCCCCGCCGCGCTGACCAGCAGGCGCCCGCGCAGGTTGCGTTTGAAGAACAAGTCGCCCAACGCTCCGCCGATGGGGTAGCCGGAGGCCAGGGCCAGAACGGCGACGACCATGGTCATCAGCACCTCGCCCGAGGCGTAGCCGCGCTCTGTCTCCAGGTAGCGGAAGAACCAAAAAGTGACCACCTGCCAGGGAAAGACGCCAAAGAAGCCGTTGCCGATGAGCAGGAGCAGGGTGCGGTTGCGCAAGAGCCCGCGAGCCACCGGCCAACTGAAGCGATACTCGCCGGCTTGCTCCAGGCCCTGCAGCTCGGGCTCGCTCGCCCCGCGTGGCGGCTCCCTGACCCCGAAAAAGATGACGACGGCCAGCAGCGCGCCCAATGAGCCTGTGATGTAGAACACGCCACGCCAGCCGATCGCCCCGCCCAATACTGTGGCCAGGATCATGCCGATCAGGTAGCCCAGGGGCATGGTGACCTGCAAAAAGCCGTTGACCTTGCCGCGAATCCGGGGCTCGAAATAGTCGGCAATGAGGTTGTACAAGCCGGGGTAGCTGGAATCATCGATGCCCGTGGAGGCGCGGGTCACCAGGAAGGCCGGGTAGCTGCGCACGACGGCGCTGCAGCCGGTGGTGAGACCCCAGGCGAGCGCCGCCAGGGCCAGCAGCTTGGCGCGGGCGTAGCGGTCGTAGAAATAGCCCCAGAGGGGGTAGAGCACCGCCCCCACGACGATGGCCCCGGAGAAGACAAAGCCCATCTGCGCTTCGTTGATGCCAAACTCTTCCATGATCGGCGTCGTCAGCGGGCTGATCAGGAGCTTGTCCGACTGGTGCAGAAGCATAAAGAGGAAAAAGACGGCAAAGACGAACCAGCGATAGCGGGATGGCTTCATGAGTACCCCCAATGTCTTGCTGCGCCCCTTCCGTTACTTGCGCCTGTCCTACGAAACAACTATACATGCTCTGCAGGCTCTATGCAAAAAGCCCATCAGACTACGCCCAGCCCGTTGGCGACGGCGAGGAGGCCGGTGGCGATGACCACGATCAGGCTCAGGCGGCGGAAGAGGGCCTCGGGCACGCGGCCGGCGAGCCTCATGCCGGCGAGCGTGCCCAGCCCCAGCGCCGGCAGCCCAAGCGCAGAATAGCCCAGCACCTCCGGCGTGATCAGGCCACCGGCCAGGTAGGTCGGCACAGTGATCACGTTCAGCAGGGTAAAATAGAGGGCGATGTTGGCCCGAAAGGTCCGCTTCTCCACGCCCTGGTTGGCGTAAAAGAGGACAATGGGCGGCCCGCTCATGCCCGCGCAGCCCTTGAGCACACCGCTGGCCAGGCCCACCGGCACACAGGCCAGCCGCTCGTGGCGCAACTCCCGGCGAAAGCCCACCAGAAAGGCCAGGCCGGAGAGGGCAGTGGCCGCGCCGATGAACACCTTGAGGGTGTTGGCATCCCAGACGATGAGCAGGCGCGTCCCGAACGGCACTGCCAGCGAGCCGGCCAGCGCCAGCGGCCACACGCGGCTCAGGTCCAGCCACTTGCGCGCCTCCCCCAGCACGAGGAGGCTGCTCAGAGCACCGTGCAGCAAGAGCAGGGGCACGACCGTCTTGGGCGGCAGCACAACGAGCAAGAGCGGCGTGGCGATGAGGCCCAGGCCAAAGCCGGTTACACCGCTGGCCAGCGCCGCCAAGAGGATGGCCAACAGGCCATAGAGCACAACAGGCAGGGACACAGTGGTTTTCTCCTTGAAAGTCTCGGCACCTTCCTTGGATCGGAAGCAGCCGGATATCTTTTGTTGCGGTTTGACCATGTGCAGGTCACGTTCGGCCTGGTTGTTGTAAAACGGCACCTTGGAATCGTACATGAAGGCCAGCACCTCCCGCTTGTGTACATGGAGGGATCCACGAGGTTCCTGCGCTTGCCCTGTTTCCGGCGCCCTCGTTTCTTGCATTCCTTACATGTGCTCTACACCCTGGCACTGGTAGTACGAGCTATAGGCATCGTGGACGACCGGTCCCTCGCGCTCGGGGAGAATGCCAATCTCGTCCAAGGCCTTCGCGGCGGCATTCACAGGCTCAACCTGCTTGGTTACTTGCTGGTTGGCCGTGATGATGGTCGCCTCGCCCATGCACTGGCCGTACAGGTCCTCCATACAGCCTCTGCTGTGCGACGTTCAGCCTTGGCGATCCAACGCGCAGCGGGCCTCGGCCTCGAGGCCCAACTCTCGCATTTTGGCGGGCGTGGGCACGCCGGCTGCGTCCCAACCCATCAACACATAGTACTCGTCGAGCATGGCCTGCAGCGGCACGCGACTGCCGGCGCTGGGGCCATCGGGCATGGGCTCCTCCAGCAGGCGCCGGGGCAAGCTGTCATCCTTCCGGCCGAGCCCCTCGCGCAGGTTGAAGAGTCGCTCGAGGTTGGCGATCCGCTCGCCGGCGAGTTGCGCCTGCGCTTCCGTCAGTGACCGCCCAGTGAC
>DAOUGZ010000251.1:0-13906 GCA_034428955.1 Anaerolineae bacterium
GGGCTACACCTTGCTGCTCAGGGAAAGGATCTACGAACAGCTCAAGGGCGACATCATCTCCGGTGCGTTGCCCACGGGCGAGGTGCTCTCGGTAGACGGCCTGGCCGCCAAATACCGGACGAGCAAGACCCCCGTGCGCGAGGCGCTGCGGCTCTTGCAGCACGAGCAGTTCGTGGAGATTGTGCCGCGCGTGGGCTGCTACGTCTCGTACCTCAGCTTGCAGGATGTGGGCGCGCTGTTCGAGTTCCGGCTGATCGTGGAAGGCGCAGCGGCCAGGCTGGCCGCGCAGCGCATCTCCGACGAGGAGGTGGCCGCCCTCGAGCGCATGAACAACCGCTATCGCCCCGGCGATGTCGAGAGCTACTGGGAGTATCTGGATAGCAACCGCGATTTCCACTACCGCATCGCCCAGGCGACCGGCAACCGCTGGCTGGCCCGCACGGTCGGCAGCCTATTGGATCAGATGCAGCGCATCATGTACCTCCGTTTGGACCTGCGCGACGCGGCCGACGAGATGGCGGAGGAACACCGCCGGCTGGTGGCCGCGCTGCGCCAAAGGGACGGCGCCCTGGCCCAGCAGGCCACCCTCGACTCTATCGAGAACGCCCGCCAGGCAGTGATAGAGGCGATTATGGGCGGGGCGCGTTTGCCTGCTGCCCCCGGCAGCGAAAGGAGTGGAGACAACGATGTCTGAGACTATGCGCGCCATCATCAAGCCTGCACCCGGGCCCGGCCTGGAGATGACCACCGTGCCCATCCCCCGCATCGGGCCGCGCGACGTCCTGGTCAAGGTCCGTGCCACATCGATCTGCGGCACCGATGTGCACATCTACAAGTGGGATGACTGGGCCGCCGCCCGCATCAAGCCCCCACTGATCATCGGCCACGAGTTCTGCGGCGACGTCGTCGAGGTGGGCAGCGCCGTGCGCTCCATCAAGGTCGGCGACTTTGTCTCCGCCGACTCGCACCGTTTCGACGGCACCTGCCCCGTCTGCCGCCAGGGCCAGTTCCACATCTGCGCCAATCTGGAGATCTTTGGTGTAGACACCAACGGCTGCTTTGCCGAGTACGTCGCCCTCCCCGAGACCTCGGCCTGGGTCAACGCGCCGGACCTGGACCCGGCCATCGCCTCGATCCAGGACCCCTGCGGCAATGCCGTCTACGCCGTGCTGGCCGAGCCGGTAGCCGGGCTTTCGCTGGCCGTCTTTGGCGACGGGCCGACCGGCCTCTTTGCCGTAGGGGCGGCCAAGGCTGCCGGCGCCTCCCTCGTGGCGCACATCGGCAAATACCCCGCACGCCTGGCCATTGGCCGGGCCATGGGCGCCGATCTGTCCATCAACATCAACGAGCCGGGCATCGATGTGGCCCGCACCTTGCTGGATGCTACGGGCGGCAGCGGCCTCGACGTGGTCGTCGAGATGACCGGCAGCCAGCGAGCCATCAACGAGGGGTTTGCGGCGCTGCGCAAGGGCGGGCGCTTTTCCGCCTTTGGCATCCCATCCCAGCCGATCACGCTGGACCTCAACAACCAGGTCATCTTCAAGGGCGTCACCATCTATGGCATCAACGGGCGCCAGATCTGGCAGAGCTGGTACCAGATGGCCGGCATGTTCAAGACCGGCTCGCTAGACCCCAATCCCGTCATCACTCACCGCATCGCCCTCGACGACTTTCAGCACGGCTTTGAGCTGATGACCGCGCCGGACCGCGTCGCCGCGAAGGTGGTCATGTACCCGTAGGTAGAGCTATCGGCTAATTGTGTGTAAGGAAGGAGTACCCGTCGGTGAAATGGCATGTTTTCTCGGGGCGCGAGACGGAGCTGCCCGCCCCCGACTTTTGCCTGACATCCAGCGCCGGCGACACCCTATGCGACTCCACCTACCGGCAGCGGGTCAAGCAGGTCCTGGTCTTCCCCTCCGGGGCTGAACGGGCCGACTGGACCCCCGTGCTGGAGAGCTTTGCGCAGCACGCCGAAGAGATCAACCGGCAGGGGGCAGTGCTTCTGGCCCTCTTGCCGGCCCCTGCTGAGGCCATCCGAGGCATCGACAGCGATCTGGTCTACCACTTCCCCATCCTGGCCGACCCTCAAGGGGAAGTGCGTCGCTCCTACGAGCAGTTGCTGCGCGGCGACACAGGGACGAGCCATCTGGTGTTCGTGCTGGACGCCTTTGGCGCCCCCTTCGCCGCCGCCATCAACGCCAAACCCACGGATGAGGCCCTCTACGATCAGATCGCGCAATGGCTGGACTTTATCGCCATCCAGTGCCCCGAGTGAGGGGTAGCGGAATGGCCCGTGGGGCCATAAGTGTTCGGGCCACCGGCCCAGGAGGACACCATGTCTGCGGACAAACTGGCTTTCATCGCTGAGGACGTGGCCGCCCTGAAAGAGCAGGGGT
This sequence comes from Anaerolineae bacterium, assembly GCA_034428955.1. Lineage (GTDB taxonomy): Bacteria > Chloroflexota > Anaerolineae > SpSt-313 > SpSt-313 > DAOUGZ01. The sequence goes on from DAOUGZ010000251.1 coordinate 2,397, forward strand.
TGTTCATCAACATCCGCACCATCCAGTCGCCTCAGGCGGCCTGGACGGTGGTGGATGGGGAAAAGGTGCTCAACCTCTGCTCGAACAACTACCTGGGCCTGGCCAACCACCCCCGGCTGCTCGCGGCGGCCAAACGGGCAGTCGACGCCTACGGCGTGGGGCCGGCGGCGGTGCGCTCAATCGCTGGGACGATGGACATCCATCTGCAGCTCGAGGAGCGACTGGCCCGCTTCAAGGGCGCGGAGGGGGTCATCTCCTTCCAATCGGGCTTTTGCGCCAATCTGGCCGTCATCCCCGCCCTGGTGGAACGCGGCGACGGCATCTTTTCCGATGAACTCAACCACGCCAGCATCATCGACGGCTGCCGTCTCTCGCGCGCCGAGATTGTGCGCTTCCCCCACTGCGACCCGGCCGGGCTTGAGCAGGCCCTCGCTGAGCGCCGCAAGGACTTTCGCCGCGCGCTCGTGATCACCGATGGCGTCTTTTCCATGGACGGCGACATCGCCCCGCTGGATAAGGAGTACGAGGTCGCCGAGCGCCACGGCTGCCTTTTCATGGTCGATGATGCACACGGCGAAGGGGTCATGGGGCGCGGCGGCCGGGGCATCGTCGACCATTATGGCCTGCACGGCCAGATCGACATCGAGGTCGGCACCCTCTCCAAGGCCTTTGGCGTCGTCGGCGGCTGCGTCGCCGGCAAGCGGGCCATCACCGACTACTTGCGGCAGCGGGCGCGGCCCTTCCTCTTCTCCAGCGCCGCTACCCCGGCCGACGTGGCAGCTTGCATCGCCGCCGTGGACCTGCTGGAGGAATCCACCGAGCTGGTAGACAAGCTGTGGGAAAACACCCGCTTCTTCAAGGCAGAGATGAAGCGCCTGGGTTTCGGCACCGGCAACAGCGTCACACCGATCACGCCGGTGATGCTTGGCGAGGCGCCACTGGCCAAAGAGTTCTCGCGGCAGCTCTTTGAGGAGGGCGTCTTTGCTATGGCCCTCGGCTTCCCTACCGTGCCGCGCGGCAAGGCGCGCATCCGCGTCATGATGTCCGCCTCGTTGGAAAAGCAAGACCTCGAGTATGGGCTGGCCGCGTTCGAACGAGTCGGCAAGCGGCTGGGGGTCATCGTCTAGAAAGGCATCGACCAAGTGACCGTTCGAGAGCGCATCGTGGCCACCCTGCAGGGCGAGGCCATAGACTGTATTGTCTGGGCGCCCCGCTGGGAACTCTGGTACAACGCCGCCCGGCAAGATGGTCGGCTGCCCAGGGAATGGCGCGAGCTGAGCTTTTTCGATTGCACGCGCAAGCTGGGCTGGGGGATCAAAGGGAAGGAGGCACGCGTTCACCGCGAAGTCATGGAGGGGGTGGAGGTGCGCCGCTCGACTCGGGGCGACCTCACGCGCACCGAGATCGTTACCCCCGCCGGCACGCTCGTCGAGGAGCGACGGCAGACCCCCGAGCTGGCCGCCCTGGACGTCGCCGGGCGCATCGTCAAGCCCTTTGTGGCTGAGGAGGCCGATTACGCTCCGGCCATCTATGCCGTGGAGCACACGCGAGTGGTGCCCGCCTACGACGAGTTCCTGGCCTACGATGCGGCGATTGGTGACGACGGCATCTCCCTGGCCCAGGTGGGGTTCTGCCCGGCGCACCGGCTGATGCGCGAGTTCACCGATTATCCCGGGTTCTACTACCAGCAAGCCGATCACCCCAGCCATCTGCAGGCCCTGCTGGAGGCCCTCACCGAGCTGGACGAGCGCATCCAAGAGGTAGCCGCGGCCTCGCCGGCCCTGATCGTCGAATATGACGGCAATTTCGACGACCAACTGACGCCGGTGCCCATCTATCGCCGCTACTTCCTGCCGCGCTTTCAGCGCTTTGCCGAGCGCCTGCACGCCGCCGGCAAGTACCTCTGCAGCCATACCGACGGCCACCACCAGCAACTCCTGGGGCTCATCGGCGACTCGGGGTTCGACATCGCCGAGGCCTTTACCACGCCGCCGATGACCTCGGTGAGCGTAGCCCAGGCGCACGCGGCCTGGGGACCCAGAGTGACCATCTGGGGCGGCCTGGCCTCCAACATGCTCTCCGCCTTTACCCCTGAGGACGAGTTCGAAGCACACGTGCGGCAGGTCCTGGCCGAAGCCGCGCCGGGGGACCACTTTATCCTGGGCACCGGCGACAACATACCCACCGATGCCGAATTGAGCCGCCTGCAGCGGCTGACGGAGCTGCTTGCCTAGCAGCCTGGAGTGCCAGCTCCCGGCAACCGGGTCATATGCTTCGCATCCCCCCGGTTTCGGCCCTTTTCTGGGGTTTTGGAGGTTGTCTGGCGCCGTTCGCCTGAGGCGAACGGCGCCAGACAACCTCCAAAACCCCTTTCCAGGCTGGAGCCCGGCCCAGGCTGCAAGATGGCATTGGCATACGCCATTGACAGTTGCCAACCTCCGCGCTATAATGAATCCACGCTATCCGCTCCGCGGGCCTTCTCCACTCGCCCGGCACCTCCCCACTCTAAAGGAAGCAGACCATGGAAGAGATACGCCAGCAACTCGTCGAGCTTGCCCGTCGCATGTTCGAGCGCCGCCTGAGCGATACGGCCGGCGGCAATATCAGCGTCCGCTGGGGCAAGCAAATCCTCATCTCCCCGCGCTACAGCGCGAGCAAGCAGCACTGGCACCTGCAGGCGGAGGATTTCATCGCCGGGGATATCGACAACGACACAATCCTGAGCCATCCGCGCTTTTCCCGCGAAGGCAAGGCGCACCTGGCCATCTACCGCCACTTTCCGGATGTCAACGGCATCATCCACGCCCACCCCTTCCACGTCCTGCCCTTCTGTGCCGCAGGCAAGCCCATCGAGCCCATGCTGGAGCAAACGCAAAAGTTCGGCGTCGTGCCCGTTTGCGATTGGGCTCCCGCCCACTCGGAGGACCTAGCCGCCAACGTTGTGGCTTGCCTGCAGAGGCGCGAAGAGGCCATCCGCAAGCAGGCAGCGGCGGTTGTCATCCCCAAGCACGGCCTGATCGTAGCCGGCAAGGACATCCTGGCCGCCTTTGACGCCCTGGAGCGGATCGATTGGAACGCCTGGTGCATCATGGCGCAGCCGCTGCTGGCCTCTGGCCAGGGCCTGCTGGGCTGAGCCGAGGTCGACATGATCCTGACGGTTACCGCCAACTCGGCCCTCGATGAGGTCATCTTTATCGACGAGTTCCGGCCCACCGGCGTCATGCGCACCCAGCGAGTGGTCGACAGCGTCGGCGGCAAGGGGCTGGACGTGTCCGTAGCGCTGGGTTCGCTGGGAGTCAGCGACAGCCTGGCCGTAGGCATCGTCGCCGGCGAAACGGGTGAGCGGCTGGTGCGGCTGCTGGAGCACTATGGCGTGCGACACGACCTCTTGCGCGTAGCCGGGGAGACGCGCTCCGCCCACGTCATAGTAGAGACGAGCCTGCACCGCCACAGCCACATCATCACCGGCGGCTACCGCCTCTCGCCTGCGGACGCAGAGGCGTTCCAGGACCTCTGCCGGCGCCACCTGCCGGGGGCGAGCTGGGTCGTCTGCGCCGGCTCGCTGCCGGAGGGCATGCCGGCCGGTTTCTATGAGCAGGTCACGGCCATGGCGCGGGAGGCGGGGGCGCTCACCCTCGTCGACTGCACTGGTGAGCCACTGCGTCGTGCCGCCGCCGCCAGGCCGGCCATCCTCAAAATGAACCAGCATGAACTGGCACAGACCTTTGGCCTTGCCGTCGATGCGCTGCCCGCCCTGCTGGCCGGCGTTGGCGACCTGCGCCGGCGCCTGCAACTGGCCAACGTGGTCATCACGGGCGGCGAGGAGGGCATGCTGGCCGTTACCGAGGGCGGATGCTACCTGGCCCGCGCCCCGCGGCAAGAGGCCATCAACGCCGCCGGCGCCGGCGATGGCGCCTCGGCGGCCCTCGTCTGGCGGCTCTCGCAGGGTGAGACCTGGCCGCAGGCGCTGCACTGGGCCGCCGCCACCAGTGCCGCCGTCGTGCTCACCGAGGCAACTGCCCACTGCCGGATGGAGGATGTGCTGCGCATCTATCCGCAGGTCTCCGTGCGGCGCATCGCCTAGCCGCACCGCAGGCCGGATGTCCGGGTGCTCGGCTTCGCCCCTACTGGGGTAGAACCCTGAGGGGGTTTGGAAGGCTTTGCGGCGGGGTCCTGCGGAGCGTGAGGCCGATGTGGCCAACGCAAGGTGAAAACGATGGGCGAAAACGAAGGCAAGCAGCGCACAGCCAGCCTGGTGCAGGTGGCCCGCCTCTACTATGAGGAGAACCTCTCGCAGCAGCAGATTGCCGACCGGCTGGGCGTTTCCCGTTCGCTGGTTTCCCTCTACTTGAAGGGGGCCCGCGACCAGGGGATTGTGCGCATCGAGGTCGTGGATCCGCAGGATAGCTGCGAGGACCTGGCCCTGGCGCTCAAAGAGCGCACAGGCCTGAGCCGGGTCCATGTGGTGCCCAGCTCGCACAACTCGGCGGCCCTCACACGCCGCTCCCTGGGCGGGGCAGTAGCGCGCAGCCTGGAGAGCCGGCTGCAGGATGGGGATATAGTCGGGTTCGGCTGGGGGCGTACGGCCATGGAGGTCGCCAACCTGCTGGCCCCGGGGCGGCCGCGGCGCGTCGAGGTCGTGCCTTTGTGGGGTGAGAGTTCGAACGAAATCCTGGGTTCCTACTCACAGATCAACCAGATCATCCTGCAAATCGCCACGAGCCTGGGCGGCACGCCGCGTTTCCTGCTGGCGCCGCTGATGGTCGGCTCGCCGGCGCTGCGCGACATGCTCCTGGCAGACCCAGTCGTGCGCCCCGTCGCCCGCCGTTGGGAGCACCTGACCTATGCCTGCGCCAGCATCGGCGCCATCCCACCCAGCCGCGGACAGATTGCCTACATCGACGAGGCCACCATGAAAGCCGTAGAGCGCGCGGGGGCCGTGGGCGACCTCTGCGTGCGCTACCTGGACGTCCACGGCCGCTTTATCGAACTCGACATCAACGAGCGCCTGATCGGCATCAGCCCCGAGCAGTTGAGCCGGGCCCGGCACGTCATCGGCATGGCCGCGGGGGCAGAGCGGGCCCAGGCCACCGTCGGCGCGCTGCACAGCGGGCTGCTCAGCGAGTTGTTCGTGGACGAAGAACTGGCCCGGGCCGTGCTCAAGCTGCAGACCTACTCCCTCCCCTCCTTTTTCTCGTCCGCGTAATAATCGATGCGCAGCCGCTTCTCAAAGTACTCGCGGACCTTTTTCTGCTGCTCCTCCGGAATCCGGCGCTCGAAGGGGAAAGCGCGTGCGCCGGCCACGTAACGCTGCAAAAAGGTCTCCGCAAAGCGCCCCTGCACGGCCAGCGGCTCCGGGCCGAGGTACTCGATGATATCCCCCGGCGTGTGCAGATAGCCGGTAGTGGCGCCGCTGCGGCTAAAGGAGACGGAGGGGATGCCCCCCTCGGAGAGCGGCGTGCCGTCGGAGGAGTAGACATCCTCACGCACGTCAAAGGCCGGGCCGCCCTCCTTGGCCAGGAGCTTGACGGCCGCTGTGAGCTCGGATGGGCCGAGGGTGTAGGCGTGGTTCGTGCCCAGCAGCGCGCCCTGCACATCGATATTGGCGCAGAGGACGTGCTTCTCCAGCTCGGTACGGTCGCGCCCCTCCACAAACCCCGGCTCCTTACGCGCAGCCTTGTCTGCCGCCTTGAGTTCCTTGATATAGTGGACGCTGCCGCGCAGCCCCAGCTCTTCGGCGCCAAAGGCGACAAAGCGCATAGTGCGCCGGCTGCCCCGGGCGGCGAACACGCGGGCCAGCTCCATGACCAACGCCGTGCCGCCGGCATTGTCTGAGGCGCCCTGGATATCCAGCGAACTGTCATAGTGCCCGCCGATGACGACAATCTCGTCCGGGTAGACCGAGCCGGGCAGCTCGGCGATGACGTTCTGGGAAGTGCTCTCCGCCTCGTGCGAGCGGGCGACCAGCCGCGCCCGGCGCACCCCCTCGCGGACCATCACCAGCCCATCCTCGTGGCCCACCAGCACCTCCGGCACCGCGCCCGCCTTGGCGCGCACCTCGGGCAGTTGCTCCACCCGTATCGGCGGCGTCGCCAGCCGGTTCGAGATGCTGATGATCCCCAGGGGTTGGAAGCGCATCGCCCGATCGTGAGCCTCGCCGCGCAGGCCGCCGAGGACGGCGACAATCTTGCCCCGCCACTCGGGGCCCATGTCCTCCAACTCGCCGCCGGAAGCGAAAAGGACCTCACCCGTCACGCCCTCCGGCGGGGTATCCTGGGAGAGGTAGAACATCTCGCAGGGCACCTCGCCCAGGGGCGGATCGAGGATCTCCAGCCGCGCCTCCTGCCGGCCATAGGTGCGCACGGGGAAAGACTGCTGCCGGGTCGTCAGGCCCAGCTCGCGAAAGTGGGCCTCGATGTACTCAGCGGCCTGTTTCTCCTCCGGGCTGCCGCCCAGCCGGCCGCCGATCTCCACGGCCAGGTGCCGCAGGTGCTCGAAGGCGCGTTGGCCGTTGAAGTGGGTGCTGTCAGACATGGAACGCCTCCTCGTGAGTTGTCAGGAACCGATGCCCGTATTGTAGGCCGGGTGCGGCTGCGAGCCAACTCTGTCGCGGGTACATCCCAGAGTCGTCGGTGCATTTGCGACGCGAGCTGTGCATAGTACTGCGCCGCACAAGTTCTGATGGCTAACATGGCGCCGCATGGGGCGAGTCGCACCCATCAGAATCTCTGCGCTGCACTAATAGGGCCGAGACCGCCCGAGGCTTGTCCCGGTGGCCTCGGGCGGAGCGACCTGCGCAACTCTTGGTGTCGCAAGCCGACTCCGCTATACTCCACACAAGAGTTGCCAGCGCGACAGACGAGAAGCGGCAATGGGGCATGCAAGGTGTGGAGGGAGCTACCATGGAACTCGTGCACAAGGACGATTGGCAGCAAGCTGAACAGCGTATGGAGGCCTGGTGGCAGGGCGAGATCGTGGACCGGGCCGTCATCCAGGTCACAGCGCCCAGGGCCGGCACAGGGCTGAGCCAGGCCGAATATGGGCATCTGCTCAGCTCCAAGGGAGTTGCGGACGAGGATATCTTGAACTGGTTCACCGACCCAGAGCAGGTAATCCCCCGCTGGGAGCGATATGTGGAGAACACCTTTTGGGGTGGCGAGGCTTTCCCAGTCATCTTCCCTGTCTCCATTAGCCTGGTGGCCATCCTCTCGGCCTACGTTGGCTGCCCCTACCGGGTACACGCCGCCAGCGGCACGGCCTGGGCCGAACCCATCGTTGAGGATTGGGGGTGCCGGCCCACGTTTGCTTTTGATGCAGAGAACGCCTGGTGGCAGCGTTCTCGCCGCCTGCTGGAGGCCGCGGCACGGCGCGCACCGGGTCGTTACTATGTGGGTCTTCCGGACCTCAATGGGCCCGGCGAGATCCTGGCACGCCTGCGGGAATCCCAGCGACTGGCCGTGGACTTGTTGGAGCAACCGGAGGCCGTAAAGGCGGCGCTGGCCGAGGTCAACACCGCCTGGCTACGCTACTTCGAGGCTGCATTAGGCGTCATCCATCAGTGGGTAGGTGGCTACTTCTCCTGGCTCCACCTCTGGTCGGACCGGCCGGCCGTTGACCTGCAATGCGATTTCTCTTGCCTGATCTCGCCACGCATGTTTGAAGAGATCTTTCTGCCGGCCCTCGACCAGCAGACCCGCTGGGTCGCGCGCACAGTCTACCACCTGGATGGCCCGGGCGCACTGGGCCACCTGGACCTGCTGCTCTCGCTTCCCGAGCTCGACGGCATCCAGTGGGTGCCCGGGGCGGGAGCGCCGCCCATGAGCCGCTGGATCCGCTTGCTGCGGCGCATCCAGAGCCGGGGCAAGCTCCTGGTCCTCTCCTGTGAGCCGTGGGAAGTGGAAATCCTGCTGGCCGAACTGGAGCCGGAGGGTTTGCTGCTGAGCACACGCTGCGACAGCGAAACGGAGGCCCGGGAGCTCATCCGCAAGGTGGAGCGTTGGACACCACGCCGGCAGTGGTTGGTGGTCAAATGGTAGACGCGCCCGGCCACGGAAACCCGGGCGTATCATCACATGGCGATGGTGCCACAGAAACGGCGGGTGCGCACCGGGCAAGTGGCCAGGCGCGGAAATATGGGCGAACGTTCAGCGCACGATGTGCATGGCGCCGATGATATGCTTGAGCGGCTCGCCCCCTACCGGCGTGAGGACTCCATGGCCGGTGGGCGTGGTGGTCTCCAGAGCGACCTCGGCGGCGTGGATGACGCCCAGGGCGTCGCTCAGGTAGCGAGCATCGAAGGCAATGTCGACAGGCTCACCCTCCACGCTGGCTTCGAGTTCGGTGTAGCTATCGCCAAGAGCCGCCGAGGTGGCCGAGACGGCCAGCTTGCCTGCAGACAGGCCGTCGCCCGGCTCGATCTGCAGGCAAGCGACATGGTTCGCGTCCCGTGTGTAGAGGAGAGCGCGGCGTACGGCGCTCTGGAAGGCGGCCGTATTCACGACCGTGCGCGTAGTGTGGCCCTGGGGCATGATGCGGCGGTAATCCGGGAAGGCGCCGTCGATGAGTTGGGTGACCAGGTCAATACTGCTGAGCCGAAAGACGGCCTGGTTGCGGTGCGGGGAAACGGTCATCTGGATGGGCTCCCGCTCGTCGGCGGAGACGCGTGCCAGCTCCAGCAGGGCGCGGGCCGGGATGATCGCCTGCCTCTCCTCCTCAACTCCGGCGACGCGGGTGCTGCGCATAGACAAGCGGTAGCCGTCCGTAGCGACCATACTGAGCTGCCCCGGCGACACGCGGACGAGAACGCCCGCCAACACGGGGCGGGTCTCGTCGCCGGCCGCGGCGATGGTCACCTGGGCGATCATATCGCGCAGCACATCGGGCTGGATGCGCACGGCGCGGCCTTCGCCGGGCGGTGAGACGATGGGGAACTCGCGCGCGTCGATGCCCTTGAGGCTGGCAGCGATAGAGCCGCAACGGACATGCAGGGTGAGGGTGCGGACGTCCAGATCCAGGTCCACCCGCTCCGGCGGCAGCGAGCCGATGAGGTCAGCCAAGAGCCGGGCGGGCACCGTGATCTCGCCATCCCGCTCAACCCGCCCCCCTATCCAACAGCTGATGCCCAGCTCCAGGTTGGTAGCGGAGAGCTTGAGCCGGGCGTTGTCCGTCGCCAGGAGCACGTTGGCCAGGATGGGCAGTGTGCTACGGGTGGCGACGGCGCGGCCGACGGTGGATAGGCCCTTGGCCAGGTTTTCCTGCAGGCAGGTGACCCTCATGCGGCACCCCTCGTTGTGTGATGCGATGTCGTAGGCGGCTACGGGAGTATACAATGGAATGAAGCGAAACTCAATGCCGCTGCCTCTTGACTGGCAAGTCCGACAACGATTATACTGGTGGAGGAAGCGGCACATCGGCCATAGAAGTCTGCCCCTGCCGCCCCGCCGGCGCCTCCAGCAGGCGACCGCTGCTGAAGGAGTCGCAAGCTGTAGCTCGTCCCCTGCGCCGGCCGCCTGCCCCGCTGGGCACAGACCAAGGAGAGATGCGGCGTGAGGTACCGTCAACTAGGCAGAACAGGCCTGCAAGTCAGCGAACTGGCCCTCGGAGGGCTGTTCGTATCCTCGGTGGGCGGCGAGTACGAGCAGGCCCGTGCGGCCATCCACCGGGCGCTGGAGCTGGGCGTGAATTATGTCGATAGCGCCCCCGGCTATCACAACAGCGAGGAGGTGATCGGCCGTGCCCTGGAGGGAGTCAACACGCCCTACGTCCTCTCCACCAAGCTCGGCGGCCGGCCAAAGCCCTTCAACGCTCAGGATCGCGACGCCCTGCTGCGCTCTGTGGAGGAAAGCCTGCGCCTGCTCAAACGCGACCATATCGACATCCTGATGATCCACGAGCCGGACCGGCCCGCCCAGTATGATTGGTGGGCGGACCCCATCGAGTATCGGGGACCGGTGCTCGAGGTGCTGGCGGAGCTCAAGCGCGATGGTGTCATCCGCTACACGGGCCTGGGCGGCACGACGGCCTACGAGATCGTGCCCATCATCCGCACGGGCCGGTTCGATGTCGTGCTCACGGCCTTCAACTATAGCCTGCTCTGGCGCGAGGCGGAGATCGAGGTCCTGCCGGCGGCCAAGGAGATGGGCATGGGCATCATCATCGGCTCGCCGCTGCAGCAGGGGGCGCTCGCCCGGCGCTACGACGAGGAGGTCGCTCACAGCGCCCGCTGGCTCAGCTCGCCGCGCCGCGCCCAGTACAAGGCGCTGTACGCGTTCCTCGATGAACTCGGCATGCCCCTGCCCGAGCTAGCTCTGCGCTTTGTCATCTCCAACCCCGACATCTCTTGCACGCTGATGGGTGCTCGCTCGCAACAGGAGGTGGAGCAGAACGTAGTGGCGGTGGAAAAGGGCCCCCTGCCGGCCGACGTCCTCCAGCGCCTGGATGAGATCGCGGCCATGGTTCCCTTCCGCCCGTTCGAGGAGCCGTTCGGCCTGCCGTTTGCGCGCTCCTACAAAGGGCCGGGGTGGGCGTGATGAAAGCAGCCGTGATCGAGAAACCGGGCGTCCTCGTTGTGCGCGAGGTACCCCTGCCCACACTGGGGGCATACGATGCCCTTTGCGAGTTGCTCTACGGCGCCACCTGCAGCGGCACCGATCAGCACCTGCTGGCTGGGCGCTTTCCCTGGCCGGTCCGTTATCCGACGGTCTTGGGGCACGAGAGCATCGGCCGCGTCGTGGAGGTAGGCGCGCGGGTGCGCCATCTCAGGGTGGGAGATTTGGTCACACGGGTGGGCATGCTTGCTACCGAGGATCTGAGCGTGAACTGGGGCGGCTTTGCCGAGTACGGCGTGGCCCGCGACCACTGGGCCATGCACGAGGACGGCGTGCCCGCGGCCGAATGGGCGGCTTTCCGCGTGAACCAGGTCCTGCCGCCGGGCTCGGACCCGCGCTCAGCGACGATGATGATCACCTGGCGCGAGACGCTCAGCTATGTCACGCGCATGGGGCTCGGGGCGGGCAGCGCTGTCCTGGTCATGGGCTCCGGCGGCAATGGGCTGTCTTTCGCGGCCCACGCGGCCAATCTGGGGGCGCAGCGGGTGGTGATGGTCGGCAGCGCCGAGCGCGAGGGCGCAGCCCGCGCTGCCGGGGCAACCGACTATATCGACTATCGCGCTGCGGACCTGCCCGTGCGCCTGGCCGAAGCGAAAGGGGATGGGTTCGATTTCGTCATCGATGCCGTGGGCCGGCAGGGGCAGATCGACCTCGCCCTGCCCTGCCTCAAGCCCGGCGGCACGGTAGGCATCTATGGCATCGACGAATACGGCCGCTGCGCCATCGATCCGCAAAAGGCCCCCGGCACGTTCACCTTTTACAATGGCGGCTACAGCGAGGCGGAAACGCACGAGCAGGCCCTCTCCTTCTGGCAGAGCGGCAAGCTGCGCGCCGAGGTCTGGTTGGACCTCGAACGCCCGTTTGCGCTGACCGAACTCGATCGGGCGCTGGCTGCCGTACGCG